>NZ_JAUBRN010000033.1:0-76488 GCF_036701875.1 Microcoleus sp. MON1_C5
TCCTTCTATCAACGGCTAAGTTTTAGCTTTTGATTGATAAAAAGCGCTCCTAGAAATAGGGGCGCTTTTTGTTTGGGTAAAAATATTTTTAGAGACTTTATTGTGATATCTAGTCCGGTAGCATGGGGAGCATCCCAATTTGGGTTTTAGAGGAGTGTTGGCGGTGAGAGTACGAAGCGAGATATATAAACTTTTCTGTGCGGGACGCTCGCAGGGTCTAAGCATACTTGCACATAAGCTAAGGCATATATCAGCAGCGGATAAGCAGCAACAGTTCAAATGATTCGCTACCGGAGATTCCTAGGAATGGAAGGATTTTTGTTTTTTATTTAATAGTTAATTTGGCTTCGCTAGTGCGATCGCCCATTCCCCCAGTAATAGTAACAGTTCCAGGTCGCAGCGCTTGAAATGTGCCCGCTGATTGCGTTTGAGCGAGCAACGGCTCCGGATTGGGAGATTTGCTGGGTGCACCAGGTATCGGTTGCTGATAGTAGGGAGTCGAAAATCGGAAATAAGTCACTGGCGGAAGCAATCTCCCCTTTGAATCGGAGAGAATTATTTTAAAGGTAATACGAGCGCCCACGCGCACGGTTGCAACTTCTGGTAGAATCCGAAGTGTCCAATCAGGCGGGTAAACAATACCGGACATAGAGAGTGTTTCTCCACCTTTTTTGGCAAACACGGCAAACTTTCCCGGCCCAATACCCGTCACAATTCCATCTGGGGAAACTTTGACGACTTCTTCATAATCGGACGACCACACCCACTGTTTCTCGGACTGCGTAGAATCTCCTGGAATACACCCTGAAGCGGCGTCGGTACTCCCGATTTTTAGCTTAGTCGTTTGACCCACAATTAAAGGCTCTACTTCCCAAGAATTGTAGTTAAGGCAAGGGGGATTATATATACCTAGAAATTCTCTCAACTCCCATACCGTAATACCTATGAATCCGAATAACAGGACGATCGCAGTTACGCAGCCGAACCCGATAAATTCCTTCTGTTTGTTATTCATATTTAATATTTATTTTTTTTGTATCTATAACTTTATGAACCAGTGCGCCGAGCGCTCTAGCTTTGTATGCCACCGAGAAAAGTGGCACAGAAATAAATAAAATGCTATTATTTTTTCACACTGGGAATACTGCGCTAAAGTATCTCGGAATAAATTTGTGATTTCATAGCAGATAAAATAGCATTCATTCACTCACTTTTATTAAAAATATCGGCGTTAATTTGTGTTGCATCTGCATTAAATCTGCGGTTGACATATCAAAATTTTATGCAATAGGTATTGTATAGTTGAATCGCTAAGTATAACATTACGGTCAGCAAAGGGTAATATAATAGATGCACAAAAACCTCGAATAATATAGGTAAGTTATCCTAAAAAAATAACCGACATGATACTTAAAACTCAGAGATTGGTTTTGAAACAGATTTTGGATAGCGACCTCAACACGCTCCACAGAATTTTCACTGATTCCTATGTCAGGAGATATCTGTGTGACGGCGAAATCTGGTCGCTGTAACAAGTAGAAGAAATGCTTGCCGAGAATCAAAAGCTTTTTTCAGAAAAGAAATTCGGTCTTTGGTCGATCGAGACAAACACCGAGCAAGAAGTCATTGGATTTGTGGGTTTGTGGTATTTTTTTGAAGAAGAACAGCCCCAGTTAGTTTACGCATTGCTGCCAACAGCCACTAAAAAAGGCTACGCTAGTGAAGCTGCAACCAAAATATTGGAGTATAGTTTTAATGAACTTGGCTTTGAGTAGGTTGTCGCAAGCTGCGATCGCCCAAACATTGAGTCGCAAAAAGTCGCAGAAAGACTCGGAATGAGCCAAGTAGAAGAAAGAATTATGAATGGAAATCCGATATTATTCTTTAGAATCGATAAGTAGTAATTAGCAGTAAGGGCGCAATGCACAAATGGCTTTCGGTGGTGGGGATTGGCGAAGATGGACTTTCGGGGCTCGGCCCGATCGCCTCTACCCTCCTCTCTCGATCTCAAATCGTTGTTGGTGGCGCCCGTCACCTAGCAATGCTACCAACCGACGACACCCGCGAAAAATGGGTTTGGGCATCGCCTTTGCAAGCAACAGTTGACGACATCCTCCGTCGCCGGGGACAGTCTGTGTGCGTGCTAGCAAGCGGCGATCCGATGTGTCACGGCATCGGCGTCACGCTGTCGCGCCAAATTCCCATTTCGGAAATGACTGTGATTCCGGCTGTATCGGCTTTTAGTCTTGCTTGCGCCCGTTTGGGTTGGCCGATGGCCCAAGTTGAGACTTTCAGTTTGACAAATCGCCCGATCGCATCGATAGCCCTTGCTTTGTCCCCCGGCGCGCGCCTGCTGGTTTTGAGTGCTGACAGGCACACCCCTAGTCTTGTGGCGGCAATGTTAACACAGCGGGGGTTTGGCAGCAGTTTGATGACCGTGTTCGAGCGGATGGGATCGGAATCGGAACGGCGGATCGAGGGGGTAGCAGCAGCCTGGAATGAATCGGATTTGGCGGATTTGAACACGATCGCAATTGCAGTTGCAGCCGATCGCGAAACTGTGGTTTTCCCTCGTACCTCGGGTTTGCCGGATGCTGCTTATCGCCACGACGGACAACTTACCAAGCGGGAGGTTCGAGCCGTTACTATATCAACGTTAGCACCGATTCCCGGAGAGTTACTTTGGGATGTGGGTGCGGGCTGCGGCTCGATCGCGATCGAATGGATGCGGAGTCATCCTCGGTGCAGGGCGATCGCGATCGAACGCCACCCAACTCGACTGCAATACATCGCCGAAAATGCCTCGACTTTCGGCGTTCCCGAACTCGAAATCGTTGCGGGAGAAGCGCCGGAAGCCCTGACAAATTTGCCTCAACCGAATGCTATTTTCATCGGCGGCGGTGTCACCACAGAAGCTGTGCTGGAAACTTGCTGGAATGCTTTAGGTGAAGGCGGCCGATTAGTTGTTAATGCGGTGACAGTTGAGAGCGAGTTTAAAGTTTTGCAATGGCACGATCGTTATGGCGGGGAACTAATTAGAATTGGGATTCAGCGAGTAGGGGCGATCGGCTCTTTTCAGGGTTGGAAACCGCTTGCACCGGTGACTCAGTGGGCGGTAGTTAAAAGCTAAAGTAAAATATTCCCAGGGAGCCATCTAAAATAGAGTAAGGTGCGTCAGATGCCTCACCCCTTAATAATCGCTTTCTCACTCCGCTTGACGCAGCCTACGAGTTGGTTTGAGTATGATACTTGGCTTGAGTGCGATTAAAGTAAAAATTCAGAGGGAGCCATCTAAAATGTCAAATCTATAATCTAAGAGCTCAAATCTCAAATCTCATGAGAGGTTAAAAAATGAGTTTTTATTACCGATTGCCAGCAGCGCTAATCACGGCAACAATTGCGAGCGTGCAACCTGCTGAATTTGCTGTCGCGCAGTTGTCAGCACAACAAGCGGAAGAAATTGACAGAAATGAGTGCAATCCGTTAGGGCCAATCGATTTCAACATCGATTTCAACGAAGCTATTCGCCTCAATCCTAACGATGCTGAAGCGTACCACTGTCGGGGTGTTGTCCACTATCAGCAGGGAGATCTAAAGCGTGCGATCGCCGATTTCAACGAAGCTATTCGCCTCGCTCCTAACTATGCTAAAGCCTACAGCAATCGGGGTGCTGTCCGCTTACTACAGGGAGATATAGAGGGAGCGATGGCGGATTACAATGAAGCTATTCGCCTCGAACCTAAGGATGCTGATGCTTACTTCACTCGGGCTAAGGCCCGCAACGAACAGCGAGATATACAGGGAGCAATAAATGATTTTCAGAAAGCCTCTGAGTTGTATCAGCAACAGGGAAATACCGATTCATACAGAAATGCACAAAATGCAATTAGAGAACTTCAGAAAGAGCTTGAAGTCAAACTATTTATCATAGGTACGCACCGTTCGATTACCAATTACCGGGCGTACCTCATTTAACTGAGAATTTATATAAAAATAGGTTGGGTGTCCTAAAAGTTCAACCCAACCTATTAATTAAATGAAACTTAAGAGTTTAGCCTTGATTCACCACAGTCGGTTTTAAACTTTCCTGTGACTTCGATCGATCTAAACCATTTTGAACTTCCACAGATTCCTTAATCGGTTTCCGGGCCTCAATTAAAGTCAAAGCTTTGTTGACACTTTCAGGTAAAATCACTACCAAACTGCCGGCCTGCGCCTCATCTAAAGCCTTGTTAACGGCCGTTGTTTCGTCAAGAATCAACTCGTATTCAACTTGAGATTTCTTTGCGGTTCCTGCAGAAATCGCCTCTGCAATTCCCTGGCAAATTAACTGTGCCACAACACCGGGTTCTCGCCCGCGCCTGTCAATATCTTCCTTGACAATAATGCGATCGAACATCTCGGCCGAAAGTTTGCCCAAGGTGACAAAATCTTCATCTCGCCGGTCTCCGGGGGCGCCGACTACCCCTATCCGCAGTCCCGGCCAATTCAGCACGAAACTGCCCAAAGCTTTGTAGCTGTGGGGGTTGTGGGCGTAGTCGAGCAAAGCGTGATAGTTGCCCAATTTAAACAAATTCATCCGTCCGGGAGTTTGACCGACGGATGCTTGGAAGCTTGACAAAGCCGATCGAATATCTTCTATTTTCAATCCTTGGGCAAAAGCCGCCAAACAAGCTGCTAAAGCATTGGCAATCATAAACGGCGCGCGCCCGCCCATCGTCAGCGGCACGTTCACAGCCTGCTCAATTCTCAGCGTCCAATCGCCTTTCAAGATCGACAAATACCCATTTTCGTAAATCGCTGCCAGCCCGCCCGCAGCGGTATGTTTGGCAACCAGTTCGTTGTCCGGGTTCATCGAAAAATATGCAATTTGAGCCTTGACACGCTGCGCCATCCGTGATACTAACGGGTCGTCTGCATTTAAAACTGCATAGCCTTTGGGCATTACCGCCTCGACGAGGACGCTCTTGAGTTTGGCGAGCTGTTCCACGGTGTCGATGTCGCCAATTCCCAAGTGATCTGCCGCGACGTTCAAGACGACGCCGACATCGCACTGATCGAAGCCCAGGCCCGATCGCAAAATTCCGCCTCTAGCCGTTTCCAGCACCGCTACTTCCACCGTTGGGTCAGACAAAATCAATTGAGCACTCTGCGGCCCGGTATTGTCTCCGGTTTCTACCAAATAATCGCCGATGTAAGTGCCGTCGGTAGTCGTGTAGCCGGTAATCTGACCGGTCTGCTTGACAATGTGGGCAAGGAGGCGAGTGGTTGTAGTTTTGCCGTTGGTTCCCGTTACCGCTAAAATCGGCACCCGGCTGGTTTGAGGCGAGGGGAAAAGCATATCGAAGACGGCGCCGGCGACGTTGCGGGGTAAACCCTGACTCGGGGCGACGTGCATTCTGAAACCCGGTGCTGCGTTGACTTCGACGATGACGCCGTTGACATCGCGCAGTGGTTGGGAGATGTCGGGAGTTACTACGTCAATGCCGGCGATGTCCAAACCGATAATTTTGGCGACTCTGGAAAACAGCCAGACGTTTTCTGGGTGGATTTCGTCGGTGCGATCGACTGCAATGCCACCGGTACTCAAGTTTGCTGTCGCCCGCAAAAATACTCTTTCGCCGGCCGGCACTACGGAGTCCATCGCGTATCCTTGTTTTTGCAGCAAATCCAGGCACAATTTGTCGATCGTGATCCGGGTGAGCACGTTGTCGTGTCCGTCTCCTCGCTGCGGGTCGCGGTTTACTTCTTCAATAAGCTGTTCTACTGTAAACTTGCCGTTACCCACGACGTTAGCGGGGACTCGTTCTGCGACTGCTACGACTTGCCCGTTGACTACCAATACTCTGTGGTCACGGCCGACGTAATAGCGCTCGACAATCACGCTTTTTGTTTTTGATGCCGCGCTGGCTAAGTCGTAAGCTTCTTCTGCTGCTTCCCAGGAATTGATGTCGATCGTAATGCCGCGGCCGTGGTTGCCGTCTAGGGGTTTGAGGACGATCGGATAACCGCCGACATCTTCGATCGCCGCTTGCAGTTCGTCCAAATAATGAATCACCGTTCCTCTGGGAACCGGCACGCCAGCGCTGGCGAGGATATTTTTGGTACCTTCCTTATCGCAGGCGAGTTCTACCCCCAAAACTCCCGTGCGGTTGCTCAGAGTTGCCTGAATCCGCTTTTGGTGAACCCCGTAGCCGAGTTGAATCATAAACCGGGCGTTCAAAGGCATCCAAGGAATGCCACGCGCTTCTGCTTCCTTAATCAGTGTTTCCGTGCTCGGCCCCAGGGCCGCCGACCCAGCAAATTCTCTAAGGTCTCTCAAATCTTGGATTAATTCTGCTGCTGGATAAGAACCTGTAGTGGCAATGCTCTGGCACATCCGCACGCCCGCCCGGGCGGCATAGCGACCTGCTTGTTCGTTTTGATACTCAATTACTACTTGGTAAATGCCTGGGGTCGCAGTCTCGCGGGTACGACCGAACCCGACCGGCATTCCTGCCATTTCCTGAAGTTCTAGGGCGACGTGTTCGATTACGTGTCCCAACATTGTGCCTTCTCTGACCCGTTGCAGGAATCCTCCCTGATGGCCTGGAGAACAGTGATGGTCGTTCAAACTCGGAAGTGCGGCGATCAACCCTTCGTAGAAGCCAGGAATTTCAGATGTGGTTTTATCTGCCCACTCCTCTAAATCCAAACGCATCAGGACGAGTTTGTGGTGTCGGATGCTCCAGTAGTTGGGGCCGCGTAAGGTCTGGATTTTAAGTATTTTCATGGTAGTTAGAGGGGTATGGGGCGCGAAATCTTATAGATAATTGGAGCATTTATTCAATTTCGATCTAGATTGCTCGCTCGACTGTTCGCAGCGAACAGTTTGGGAGTGAATTTCCAGTTATGGGCTACCCAATTGAAAATTCATGCCCCTGCGAGCAGCTAAAAACAAGTACAGATCCATGGCTAGCAAAAACTCAAAGCCCGAAGTTAGAATTTTCTGTGATTCTGCCTCCTGGCGTCAGCCCGTGGCTGCTTCGGAATCTATTCTATTGTTGTATCCATGATTCGGCCGGAATGCCGCCTAATTTCTGCCGAATCAATGACAAGAGATGTTCTGCGTTAGTTGGCTGTGCGGCATTCGGGGGGCCAGCCAGACTCGGAACACGCTCCCGATGGCATTGGTTTGCCTAGGGGCATATTGTAGCAATCTCCGTGACACAGAACGTGCAAGCGCATATTGAACAGACTTAAGGGTTCTGTCGCTCCTACCAGAGACTCATTGGTATAAAAATTTTCCCTAGAATCAACAATAGTCACAGTGCCTTTACCGAGAACTTTCATAGTATCGTCTCCCTCAAACAAGGCGCAGGTGTCTTCGTCAATACCAATAGCGATGCGATCGGGGTGGCAAGCCACAGCCGACAGCAAGCGAGCCATCCGGTTGCGGTTGTGAAAATGCTGGTCTACGATGAGCTCAGGAATAATGTTAAGTCCGTTTGCCATGTCTACTAAAGATCGGTTCGGTGACGCCCCACTCCCGCCCCCTGCAATCATGTGATATCCCATCACCGCAGCACCCGCGCTCGTACCGGCGAGGGTAATTTTGCCTTCGAGAGTTTCTTTGCGAATTTTCTCCATCAGCGGGGTGTCCGCCAGCAGCCCGCAGAGCCTCAGTTGGTCGCCACCTGTGATGAATACGCCCGTACAATCTTCTAAGTAATCTTTCCAGACGGGGTTTTCGGCTTGTTCGCGTTCGCGGATGTCCACTACTTTGACGGCACTAACGCCCATTTCGTCAAATATGGTGCGGTAACGGTTGCTAATTCCTTCGGGATCTCGCGAAGCACACGGAATGATCGCCAGCCGAGCATTTGCACCCCCAGCACGGCAAAAAAAGGTGTTTAGGATCTCTCGCCCGTGAACTTTGTCTTCGGCTCCCCCGATGACCATAATCGAGGTTTTTGTGCGCTGGGGAATATTGTGTTCGAGGGCTTGAGATGTCAACTGCTGCATGGTGTGTCTTCCTCTGTTGGATGTGAAATTCAATTTTGCCGTTGCTGTGCGTACAATAGGGCTTTTTAAGAATAAATTTTTGTTTGTGCGAGTGAGGTGCGATCGCCGATCGCGCTATCCCGCAATTGTTTGGCGGCGAGTTTGCTTGCAGTCGCTGTCATGAAAAACTGATTTATTGTTGTACAAAAGGGGCCCGCCGACAAAGGAAGAGAATTCAACTTGCAAAAATTTTCAGAAATTATAAGAAATTATAAAGAATAAAGCAATTACTGAAAACTGAACTCCCCCTAAGGGTCAAACTAGAGATGATGTATCAATAAAATTCCAATAATTGTGCGCTTTGACGTAGTTACCTTATTTCCAGAATTTTTCCGGGCTCCCCTAGAGTCGGGACTGATGGGCAAAGCCTTAGCTAAAAAGATTGCTGAGGTGAATTTTGTCAATCCCCGCGATTTTACCACAGACAAGCACCAGCGAGTTGATGATGAGCCTTACGGGGGCGGAGTGGGGATGCTGATGAAACCGGAACCGATTTTTGCTGCGGTGGAGTCGCTGCCGGTTTTGCCGCGGCGGGAGGTGATTTTGCTGACTCCCCAGGGGGAACCGATGCAGCAGGGGATGTTTCGGGAGTTGGCGGCCGATCGCGATCAGTTGGTGTTGATTTGCGGCCATTATGAGGGTGTGGACGATCGAGTCTTGCATTTGGTAACTCGCGAGGTATCTTTGGGGGATTTTGTACTCACGGGGGGCGAAATTCCGGCTTTGGCTTTGATTAATGGGGTTTTGCGATTGCTGCGGGGAACTGTGGCCAAGGAAGATTCCCTAAAGTTTGAGAGTTTTGAAGACGGACTTTTGGATTATCCGCAGTACACTCGACCGGCGGATTTTCGGGGATTGAAGGTACCCGACGTGTTGCTGTCTGGTAATCACGCAGAAATTGCTCGCTGGCGCAAGCAACAGCAAATTGAAAGAACTCGATCGCGCCGGCTGGATTTGTACGATCGGTGGTTGGAGGACAGGGGAGAATAGGAGAAGTTATCCCATATGATTTATCGGGCAAACTCATAGCCCAATTTGAGCGACAACGGCGATTGTTGTAACACTTCTGCTGATTGAAGCTTTCAAACCTTCAGCAGCTAAAAGCTGTTTTAGTCGAGCAGTGTCAGATTTAGTTCCGATAAAAACAGAACCAGGTTTCTTCTTTTTTAGCTTCATAGCTTCAGGTAAGGACAACGACATAGCCTCACGCAGAATTGTTGTTACAACTGTTGCACGTTGTTCTTTTTCCAATACAATCAAGTTCCAAGTCCCTTCTTTTGCTAGAATCTCTTCTCTTATTTCGTCAGGTATAGTATGAGTATCATCTAACTCGATTACCTCCCCACAATGAGAGCAGCTATAAGATAGATGCCAAACAAGTTTTTTGCAAAGAGAGACTGACCAACCAACATCTGTATGTCTTGGTCACAATTCCCACACCGTCCGTAAATCAACACCATACTTTTTCACCTATCTCCCCGCAAATATGAAATAATTGTTTTTTGCTATACTTCCCAAACCTCAATTTTACATGAACATCCGCATCGGCAACGGCTACGACATTCACTGCTTAGTTCCAGAACGCCCCCTCATCCTCGGCGGCGTGCACATTCCCCACGAATTAGGCTTATTAGGACACAGCGACGCCGACGTACTTACCCACGCTATCATGGATGCGATGCTCGGAGCTCTCAGCTTAGGAGATATCGGTCTTTATTTCCCGCCAACTGACCCGAAATGGAAAGGTGCTGATAGTCTCGTACTGCTGGCACAAGTGAATCAGTTAATATTAGATAAAGGCTGGGAAATCGGCAATATTGATTCGGTGGTGGTGGCAGAACGTCCAAAGCTGAAACCGCATATTGAGCAAATGCGCGATCGGCTTTCTGCTGTCCTACAATTAAAACCAGACCAAATCGGCATCAAAGCTACTACAAACGAAAAATTAGGGCCGGTGGGGAGAGAAGAAGGAATTGCAGCCTATGCTGTAGTTTTGGTGGGCAAAAAATAGAACTCTACAATCTAAAATTGATAGTGGAGTCAATTCTTTAATCCAAAATCGCTAGGAAGCCTGAAATCATGGACACTGACACCTGGGAATTACAATTTCCTGTAGACGCGGATGTCATCGCGTTGGATAAGGACGATCGCATAGTCGTGCTAATCGAGGTTAAAATTATTCAAGCTCAAGAAGCAGACGCAAAACAGAAAATTGTCGAGCGGGCGATCGATTGGCTGAAAGCTGTGTTAGCTAAGCTGTCTGAAAGAAACGCGATCGTTCCCTATGCTATGTTTATTGACGCGGAACAAATTTTTATTTTCAAATGGGATGGTGTGAATTTATCGGAGCCTGTTTGCACTCTAAATACTGGTGAAATATGTCGCTATTATATGCCGAGTTTTGGCAGTCAATGGCTCTCTGAACGTACCCTTGGGGGGCTGATAGAATCGTGGCTGCATGACTTAGATTATAACTGGAAATCAGAAATTCCTCCAGCATCAGAACAGATATCAGCCATCGGTTTGCTGCCATTACTCGCAGGTGGAACAACAAAATCAGGAGTGGAATTAGGTGGCAATTATATATATCGAGACCAACTTTCTGATGAGTATTGCTACAGGGCGTGAGGCTGAAGCAATTATGTTGCTCAGAGATTTGTCCTCATCAGTTCAGTTAGTCATACCCAGCGTTTGTTATATGGAGGCTTGGTCAGCTTTCGAGGACGAGTTGAAGCGACAAAACTCTTTTAAGGAACAGCTAAGCCGTCAAATTAGCGAAACCAAGCGAGATGTTACCTCTGAAAAGGTCGCATCTCTATCTTTTAACCTAGAAGAGTCATTAGTTTACTATCTCGAACGAATAGATGAAATTGAATTACGGTTGCGTGAAGCAATTTCTCTGATGTCATACAATGCCGAAATGATTGCATTAAATCCAGAGATTATTCAAGCAACTTTAAACACACCTATAATCAAAAAAGATCCAACAGACAATTTGATTCTACACAGTATCCTCAGTCATGCCCGATCGCATTCTACAGAAACCAAAGTATTTCTCAGCGGTAACGTCAAAGAATTTGGTCTACCGGAAGTTCAAGATGTTTTGCGAGAAGCCGGGATTACAAAGTATTTCGCTGTCACTAAAAACTTTCTAGGTTGGCTACAATCTCAGTCATAGTTGCACGCAGGTGGTAAACTAAAAAATTATGAAAATTTCTATGATGCTACATTCAAGACTGCGCTGGCTGGCGATTGTACTGGCGGCAATTGCCACTATAACTCTGTCTGCGTGCACTCCAGCCCGATCGAACTTAGTAAACAGACTCGTCGTTCCCACCCCCAGCGGCCCAGCAACCTTTAACTACCCCCTAAATCAATCTGCATACAGCGTTTTTGGCTATATGTACGAGGGACTGATCACCGAAAACGGCTTGACCTCTGAGTTAGAACCCGGTTTAGCTGAGTCGTGGGAAGTTTCTAAAGATGGCAAAAAGATTGTCTTTACCCTGCGAGAGGGGTTGAAATGGTCGGACGGCGAAGCGATGACTACTGATGACATTATCTTTAGCTATGAAAAGATTTATTTCAATGACAAAATTCCTAGCGGTTTGAAAGATATTCTGAGGGTTGGCATCAGCGGTGAATTTCCAAAAGTCAAAAAACTCGACAGTCGCCGTGTAGAATTTTCTGTTGCAGAACCCTTTGCTCCTTTTATTAGATATGCTGGGGGAATCCCAATTTTACCAGCTCATATTTTACAGGAATCTATCGATAATACAGATGCAGACGGCAAGCCTCAATTCTTGACTACTTGGGGCACGGATACTGACCCTAAAAAAATTGTGGGGAATGGTCAATACCGAATGCTGAGTTATACTCCTAATCAGCGCGTTGTTTTGGAACGAAATCCGTATTTTTGGCGCAAAGATGCTGAGGGAAATCCTCAACCTTACGTCCAGCAAATCGTTTGGCAAATTATCGAAAATACTGACAATCAACTGCTGAATTTTCGATCGGGCGATTTGGATACTCTGAACGTGGAGCCGGAAGTGTTTCCGCTGCTGAAACGGGAGGAAAAACGCGGCCAATATACGGTATTCAACGGCGGCCCGGATACTGGCAGCGTGTTTATGTGTTTCAATCTGAATAAGGGGCGCAATGCTCAAGATCAGCCGTTTGTAGACCCGGTTAAGTCTCGCTGGTTCGCGAGTAAAGAATTTCGGCAGGCGATCGCCTACGGCATCAATCGATCCGCTATGACTAACAATATTTATCGCGGACTTGGCGCGCCGCTGCATTCCCCAATTCCGGCCCAAAGCCCGTTCTACCTGTCCCCAGAACAGGGATTGACAACTTACAGTTACGATCGGCAAAAAGCGAAAGAGTTACTGTTAAGTGCTGGTTTCAAGTATAATAGTAACGACGAATTGTTGGATGCTGAAGGCAACAAGGTGCGATTTACTTTATTGATGGCTGCGGGTAAAAAAGTTCGGGAACAAATGGCAACGCAAATTAAGCAAGACTTGGGCAAACTGGGGATGCAAATTGATACGCAGTTCCTGAGTTTTAACACTTATGTGGAAAAGCTGCGGTTGACGCGCAATTGGGATACTTACCTCGGCGGTTTTACGGGAGGTACTGAACCGCACAGCGGCTACAATATTTGGTCTGTTAACGGCACGCTGCACAGTTTCAACCAGGGCCCGCAAGCCGGAGAACCGCCGATTAAGGGCTGGAAAGTTGACGACTGGGAGCAGAAAATCGATGACCTTTACGTGAAAGCTTCCCAGGAGCTTGATGAGGCGAAGCGCAAGGAAATTTATGGGGAGACGCAGCGGATTATAGCAGAACAAGTGCCGTTTATCTATATGGTGAATCCGCTGACTTTTGAGGCGGTGCGCGATCGCGTTTCGGGAATTCGCTACAGTGCCCTCGGCGGTGCTTTCTGGAATTTGTACGAGTTGAAAATAACAGAATAGTCAGCAGTTATTAGTCATTAGTCAGTAATTAATTAATGGAACCTAAAATTTTACAGAACTTACTCGAATCTGTGGCTGCAGGCGATATTAGCCCGATCGCCGCTTTGGATAAATTAAAGCATTTTGACTTTGAACAAGTCGGCGATTTTGCCAAAATTGACCACCACCGTACTTTAAGAACGGGTTTTCCTGAAGTAATTTGGGGCCCGGGGAAAACGCCCGACCAAATTGTTGATATTATCGAGGCGATGCGCGGGCGAAATTCTGCGGTGATGGCGACACGAATCGAACCGGAAGTTTTCCAGCAATTGCAACAAAAAATACCCGATTTGTGCTACTACCAAAAAGCTCGAATTTGTGCAATTTCTCCTAATTCCCCAACTCCGCAGCATCCGGGTACTGTGACTATTATCAGTGCGGGAACGGCGGATTTGCCTGTAGCGGAAGAGGCGGCAATTACTGCGGAACTTTGCGGTTTTCAGGTGCGACGTTTGTGGGATGTCGGAGTTGCCGGCATTCACCGCTTGCTGAGCAACCGGCACGTTATTGCCGATGCTGATGTGTTGATTGCGGTGGCGGGCATGGAAGGCGCTTTGGCGAGTGTGGTTGCGGGTTTGGCAGATTGTCCGGTGATTGCTGTGCCGACAAGTGTGGGTTACGGCGCGAGTTTTGGCGGGATTGCTCCTCTTTTAACTATGCTCAATTCTTGTGCGGCTGGTGTGGGTGTGGTGAATATTGATAATGGGTTTGGGGCGGCGATTTTGGCTTGTCAAATTCTGAGAACTGCTGGGAAAGTGGAGAGAAGAGGAGAGGGGGAGAATGGGAGAGAGGGGGAATAGTTAGAAACCCCCTCGATCAGATAAGACTAAAGCCAACTGTCACAGGACGATCGATTTTTAGGGTGCATCTTGCACCATTCTCAAGAACAGGCAAGATGCCTGTTCCACAAAGAGTGAGTTTTCTTGTGGGGTGGGCATCCTGCCCGCCCGTAAAAAACCTAATTGAAAATGGTGCAACATCTCAGGTGCGTCAGACTCCGTTATTGAAATATTATTGAAGATTTCCGGTAGTAGAGCACCTTACTATATATGCCAGTGGCGTCCAGGACAGCCAGACTCGGCGGTTGAAACCGCGTTTACACTTCCCTCTCGTCCCAGCAGAGGACGACTAAAAAATACAGGAGGTATTATTGAAGCCGGGTTTGATATTACTTGCTTGCCAGCCAAATCGGATAAGCAGAAGAATCCTCAGGTTTTAACTTTTGCGCCTGATAACTCTTGCTAGTCCAACTAGCTACTGTTTGCAGGCTTTCTGTCAAACAACTTTCGCTGCCAAACGCTTCAAATCCCAAAGTCCACCACGCGCTGCCGTTAATGTTCAATTGAGTAAGTTCCACGGTGCAACCTTGGGGAATTGGGGCTTCCACAGGCACAGATATCAGGGAACCAGGGGCCGAAACTTGATAAAGACGCTGCGCTCGCTTTTTCTTGACTGCCACCCACTTTCCTGTCGCCAAAATATCCGCCGGTATCGGCGCCATCGTGTCCGCACAAACCCACTTCAGCCACTTTTCGGCTTTGCCTTCCCAGCGATTGGCGAACTGCATCGTCCCTAACTCTGCCTGACGCCACTTTACCTCCAAGGTTTTCCCACGCAGCTTCACTCCCAAGTAGTCGCAGTTAGGTACTAACAAATATATGTCTTCCCGCTCTTCGGGAGGCGAAAGATACGCGCCGAGACTCTCGCTTCCAAACCATTGATTGAGCGATTTTGGCAGTGCACCGCTATAAAACCACCGCATTTCCAGACTGGCCCGCATAAATTTTTCCTCCGTTCCACAATTTTCGTCAAACCCAGACTGGATTTGCCACACACCATCGACTTTCGTGCCTATTCACTCTATCCTCCCCCCTCCGGGGCCCAGAGTCTACCCACAGTCATACCATTTTAGATTTTAGATTTTAGATTTTAGATTGGGGAAAGACTGATTGTATAAGGGTTTAGAGCTTGCCTACAGTTGCATTTTTTTTTAAACTGGTGTCAGATCGAGGTATTTAAAAAAATTTCTCACAATCCTTTACATATCTTCACAAGTCTGTTACATTTATTTACAGTACACTAAAAACCATTTAGGAAAAAAAAGATGAGTAACAGAGGCTTAATGCTGGACGACCAAGGCAAAATGAACAATTTTGCGATCGAGCCGCAAGTATACGTCGATGACGAACCCCGCACCGGCTTTACCCCCTACGCCGAACGCTTAAACGGCCGCCTTGCCATGATTGGCTTTGTTTCTCTCTTGGCTTTAGAAGTTTCGACCAAGCACGGGCTGATTAGCTGGCTGACTCACCTGTAATGATTTTGTTAACAATTAAACTATATGGCTATGGATCGCTGGCGATACACAAACAGCGATCCATAGCTTAACTATTTTGAGGGGCAAGGTTTGGTGAGACAATTAAAATTAAATATTTTTGTTTTACCCTACTCGTAAAAAGAATGCTCAAACGAATTGCGGCAATACTTCTGGTGGTTCTAAGCCTCACTTTGACCGGTTGTGTGTCTAAAGTCACCGGACTCAAAAGCTACGTTGATACTGGCGACGGCTATCAATTTCTCTATCCTAACGGCTGGCTGCCGATCGCGGTTTCTAACGGGCCCGATGTGGTGTTGCGCGATTTGATTCAGCAAACCGAGAACGTCAGCGTGGTAATCAGCCCAGTTCCGAAGGACAAAACTCTGGCTGATTTGGGAACACCGACGGATGTGGGATACAAGCTCAGCAAAAGTGCGATCGCCCCGAGTGATTCCGGCCGCGAAGCTGAATTAGTCAATGCTGAATCTCGCGAATCGCGATCGAAAAACTATTACATATTAGAATATGCCGTTAAGTTGCCAAACCAAGAACGCCACAACTTAGCGAGTGTAGCCGTCAGCCGCGGCAAACTTTTTACTCTTAACGTTTCCACTACCGAAGAACGCTGGCCCAAGGTAAAAGAAGCTTTTGAGAAAGTTGTTAAATCTTTCTCTGTTTATTAGGGAATTGGGAATTGGGCATGGGGCATGGGGCATTGTTAACTGTTGACTGTTGACTGTTCGCTGTTGACTGTTGACTGTTCGCTGGAAACCTCACCACAGTTAACTGACAACTGACAACTGTCAACTGTCAACTGTCAACTGTCAACTGTCAACTGAACTTCTTAACTTATGAAAATTCCAACTTTTGTATTAGCTTCAGCTTCTCCAGCGCGCCGTCGCCTGCTAGAAAATGCCGGCATTCAAGCTGTGATTTGCCCCAGCGACTTTGATGAAGCGCAAATACAAATGAGGGATGCCAATAATTTAGTGCAGGTTTTAGCAGAGGGAAAAGCTGAGGCTGTAGCTAAGTTTTTACTGGCTAATTCTCACCCGCAAATCCCTAATCCCAAATCTTGTTTGGTTTTGGGATGCGATTCAATTTTGCTCATAGAGGGCGAAATTCACGGCAAACCCAAGGATGCGGAAGAAGCAATCTCGCGCTGGCAGAAAATGCGCGGTAAGGTGGGCGAACTGTATACGGGTCATGCTTTAATTGATACTAAATTCGAGGACTTGGGTGAGGCCAGGTCGCGATCGCTCATTCGCTGTCAAGTTACAAAAGTTCATTTTGCGGAAGTTACCTCGCGCCAAATAGCGGCTTACGTCGCTACCGGAGAGCCCCTCGCCTGTGCAGGCTGTTTTGCACTCGAAGGTAAAGGCGGTCTTTTTGTCGAAAAAATCGAAGGATGTCACACAAATGTGATTGGTTTGAGCTTACCTCTGCTGCGGCAAATGCTCACCGAAATGGGATATGATGTGGCGGATTTCTGGCAATCTTAAATATTGTTGAATTTATGTCAGGAATCGGGAGGTAGAGCCTCGCTTATATGCCTACCCAGGCAGAGCCTGGGAACGAGGATTGAGAGCCTTGTTGTTGTCGGATGGGCGTTTCGTTCCGCCCGTCCGTGCTATGCAGATTAGCCTTGCCCAGCAGTTGGTAATTATCCTAGAGCGATCGTCCCATCCGATACAGATATAAACTGAAGTTGATCCGGGGAAACATCCTTCACCAAACCCAAGATATTGCCACTGCTAGCTTCCCGAATCACCGTCGCCTTAGTATCCAGCAATCTCAACTCCAGAGTTCGAGGCTGTTCCGGAGGAAAAGGGCCGCTGCTATCGTAATCTCTGGCATCACCAATTGTCAAAAACCTTTCGCTCAAAACAATATCATTTCGCGTCAGTCCTCCGCCCAATCCAATTACATCACCTTGAGCCGGATTGTAATCGAGAATAAAATCTGCCGGCACTTCATCTACATCAAAATTGCCACTAGGAGATGGTTGAAGCGAACCAATCTCCCCCGAAGTTGCTCCCACTTCTGTGCGGAGGACAAACATATCTGCGCCTTCACTTCCCCAAAGTCTATCAATTCCAGCATCACCGATTAGAGTATCATTCCCACTCTCTCCTACTAAAGCATCATTCCCTTTACCACCGCGAATAAAGTCATTAGCCGTGCCTCCATAAACGTAGTCATCACCTTGATCTCCGCTGACAAAATCGCTGCCACATTCTCCATAAAGAATGTCAAAATCTTGGCCACCGCGAATAGTATCGCTGCCGCAACCTCCGATTAAAGTATCTCTGCCACTGTTACCGTTCATCAGTTCCGCACCACCGGAACCTCTGACAAAATCGTTACCATCTAAAGCCCGCAAACCTCCGGGAGTATTCCGCAGAATTCCATTTGCTAATTGAAATGCGTCGTCATTGGAAGTTAAGTCAAAAAAGTTGGGGTCGCTGCCTGGATTTGGCAAGGGCGCTGTGAGCAATTTGATGTTTGGGGGATCGGCAATAATTGGGTCTGAATTTTCAGCTAATGCTCTAATTTCTCCGATATTTGTTTCTAACATCTTAAGTTTCTCCTTTTTTGATTGACTTTGTTGATATTCTGATTTTAACAAAGGTTCCAATTAAGAAATATGCGGGAATCTGGGGTTAAAACAATCAAATTATTGTCAAAATTGCCGGAGGTGTTTATTCAACAAGCATAGCTTATTGACACCAATCTGCTCGTCCCAATCCGCAAATATTTTGAACTGTGTACCAATAATTCAGGGGATCGCGTACTCTATTACCCGTCAGCAGTCAGCGTGGGAAAACCCAGAGACTGCTAATTGTCATGAAACCTTGAGTTAAGTCCGGAATAATTAATATGCTAGACACTGCGATCGAATCTATTCAAGCCAGAGAAATCCTCGACTCCCGTGGCCGCCCCACCATTGAAGCTGAAGTTTACCTAGCCAACGGTGTTGTGGGGCTCGCACAAGTCCCCAGCGGTGCCTCTACAGGCTCTTTTGAAGCCCACGAACTCCGCGATGATGACAAAACCCGTTACGGCGGCAAAGGAGTCCTAAAAGCCGTCGCTAACGTCGAACACAAAATTGCCCCCGCTTTGGCTAATCTCGATGCGATCGACCAAGCACTGGTAGACAAAACCATGATTGACTTGGACGGTTCCCCCAACAAATCCCACCTCGGCGCTAATGCCATTCTCGGAGTCTCCTTAGCCACAGCAAAGGCGGCCGCCGAGACTTTAGGACTCCCCCTTTACCGCTACTTGGGCGGGCCCTTGGCGAACGTTTTGCCAGTACCACTGATGAACGTGATCAACGGGGGATCTCACGCTAACAATAATGTGGACATTCAAGAATTTATGATTGTCCCTGTGGGTGCGCCCTCTTTTAAAGAAGCTTTACGCTGGGGTGCAGAGGTATTTGAATCCTTGAGTAAAGTCTTAAAAGCTGAGGGTTTGCTGACTGGTGTGGGTGATGAAGGCGGTTTTGCGCCTAATCTTAAATCCAATCAAGCAGCTTTGGATTTGTTGATTGCAGCTATTGAAAAAGCTGGCTATAAACCGGGTGAACAAGTTGCTTTGGCTTTGGATGTTGCTGCTAGCGAATTTTACAAAGATGGGCAATATACTTACGACGGTGTGGCTCATTCGCCGGCAGAATTAATCGATTATTTGGATGGTTTGGTGAGTCAATATCCCATTGTTTCCATTGAAGATGGTTTGCACGAAGACGATTGGGACAGTTGGGTAGCGCTGACGCAGAAAATGGGCAGCAAGGTTCAGTTGGTAGGTGACGATTTGTTTGTTACTAATCGCACCCGGCTGCAAAAAGGAATTGATTTGAAAGCTAGCAATTCGATTTTGATTAAGCTGAATCAAATTGGTTCTTTGACAGAGACTTTGGATACGATCGACCTGGGCAAACGGAACAGCTATCGATCGATCATCAGCCACCGTTCCGGTGAAACTGAAGATACCACCATTGCCGATTTAGCCGTAGCGACTCGCGCCGGTCAAATCAAGACTGGTTCTTTGTGTCGCAGCGAACGAGTTGCTAAATATAACCGTTTATTGCGGATTGAGGATGAATTGGGCGATCGGGCAATTTATGCTGGGTCGATCGGTTACGGGCCTAAATAACACTTGGTAATCGCTAATCCTCGTTCCCAGGCTCTGCCTGGGGACGCAGATCCGGAGGCTCTGCCTCCAATTTTCCTCGGGTCTTCGAGGCTCTTCCTCTGGATATCGGTTCCCAGGCAGAGCCCGGGAACCAGTTAACCAGTTAAATCTGGATATTACCGCTCCTCAATTAAGGATAGAAAGCCAATTGTGGCAAACCCAAAGTTTCTTCCCAGCCCATCATCAAGTTCATGCACTGGATGCCTTGACCGGCTTGTCCCTTAATTAAATTGTCGATCGCCGAGAGCACAATCACTCTGTCAGTACGCGGATCGACTTCGATGCCGATATAACAAAGATTCGTGCCACAAGCCCATTTTGTTTGCGGGTAAACTCCAGCCGGCAACACTTTTACCCAAGGACAATTGCGGTAAAAAGCGCTGAAAATCGTGATTAAATCTTCTCGCACCAAACCCGGATCGCGCAAAGTTGCGTAAACAGTCGCCAGAATTCCGCGCACCATCGGAATTAGGTGGGGAGTAAACTGAACTTTAATATCGTGTCCCGCTAAATCGCTGCAAATCTGCTCGATTTCTGGCGTGTGGCGGTGGCGGCCAACGCCGTAAGCGCCCAGAGAACCCTCTGCTTCAGCCAACAAGAGATTAACTTCGGCTTTGCGTCCCCCTCCCGAAGTACCGGATTTGGCGTCGATAATGGCTGTTTCTGGCACAATGAGACCTTGTTTGAGCAAAGGTGCCAGGGCCAATAAACTAGCAGTGACGTAGCAGCCGGCACAGCCTACTAACTGAGCGTCTTTAATTCGATCGCGATACAATTCTGGCAAACCGTAAACAGCCGTTGCAGCCACTGAGGAGTCCGATCGCTCGCCCCCGTACCAAGCTTTGTAAGTTTCCTGATTTTCAAATCTGTAGTCAGCCGACAAATCCAAGACTTTGCAGCCTTTTTCGAGCAGCGTCGGTGCCATTTTGCAAGCTAAACCGTTCGGCAGCGACAGAAACACAACTTCACATTTGGCCGCTATTTTGTCTAGGTCGATCGCCTCCACTGTCAAGTCAGTGCAGTTAGTCAAATGCGGATAAAGGCTGGAAAAAGGTTTTCCCGCACTGCTATCCCCGCCCAAATAAACTACTTCAGCCGCCGGGTGGTCCGCCAGCAGTCGCACAAGTTGCACGCCGCCGTACCCTGAAGCGCCGATAATTCCTACAGGCACACGTCCAACATCTCCCATTTTCCTTTATCCCCTCAGCCGTTGAAGTCAAAAACGCTTGAACTTTTGCTGCATTGTAGTACCAAACGCCAACTTTGGTGGCAAAGAATTGTGTTGTTTTGTTTTGGATGTGCATTTTTGTTACTTTTCCGGTGTGTGACCCCGCCCAAAAACGGATACAAAGCCCCGACTCCTTTCCTGGAGAACCCAAAATTTTAGACCAAAGTTCTATCTTCCAGATTTAAAGCTGCAAGTAAATCTAAAATCTAAAATCTAAAATCTAAAATCGACTGACCGATCGCCAAAACCATAAAATTAACAAACGGATGTGCGATCGTGGTATAAAAAAACTTACTTTAACCCATCCCCAAACCGGAGATTAACATTTTTCCCTTTTGCCTCTTGTCTCTTGCTTCTTTCCTCTTGCTTGTTCCCTCTTCCGTCTTCCCCCTTCCTTCTTCCTACCTATGGGCATAGTTGTAGAAAACGTATCAAAACAGTTTGGCAGTTTCCAAGCACTCGATCGAGTCAGCTTAGAAATTGAATCGGGTTCCCTAGTCGCATTGCTAGGCCCGTCTGGTTCCGGCAAGTCTACACTGCTGCGGTTGATTGCTGGTTTAGAAATGCCCGACTCCGGCAAAATCTGGCTAACAGGCCAAGATGCCACAAATACTAGCGTCCAAGAGCGCAAAATTGGGTTCGTGTTTCAGCACTACGCGCTATTCAAGCACATGACAGTGCGAAAAAACATCGCTTTCGGGATGCAAATTCAGAAAACACCGCCGGCGAAAGTCAAATCGCGGGTAGAAGAATTGTTGAATTTAGTGCAATTGGCAGGATTGGGCGATAGATACCCGTCGCAACTTTCAGGAGGCCAGCGGCAGCGGGTGGCCCTCGCCAGAGCTCTGGCTGTGGAACCGAAAGTGTTACTGCTAGACGAACCTTTTGGGGCTCTCGATGCCAAAGTTCGCAAAGACTTGCGTGCTTGGTTGCGGCGACTGCACGACGAAGTTCACGTTACCACAGTCTTTGTGACGCACGATCAAGAAGAAGCGATGGAAGTTGCCGATCACATTACAGTAATGAATAAAGGTAAAATCGAACAAGTAGGAACACCCGCAGAAATTTACGACCATCCAGCGAGTGCTTTCGTCATGAGTTTTATCGGCCCAGTCAATGTCTTGCCTAGCAGTTCGAGGATGTTTCAAGACAACGGCTTTGACTCAGCCAACCCGGAGATTTTTTTGCGCCCTCACGACGTAGTAATTGAAACTACAGAAAATAGTGCAACAGTGCCTGCAAGAATCAGTCGCTTGATTCATTTGGGATGGGAAATTCAGGTAGAATTAACCTTAGATGACGGTCAAGTAGTAAACGCTCATTTGACGAGAGAAAGATTCGATAGCTTACACTTGCAGCCCCAGCAAAGAGTGTTCGTAAAGCCGAAAGGTGCCAAGTCGTTTCCACTTTTTTATTCAATCTGATACCAATTCTGAAAACTAGAGATAAATTTAGATTGGATACGACATTTCAAGGGACACGGCACCGCGCCGTGTCCCTAATCTTTTATACTGACAACTGTCGGCTGACTACTGCGCGCTAAGTTAGTCTTTGATTTTGCTGACAGCTTTTTTGACTTGTTGCTCAAAGGATGTAGTATTTGTGTTGGAAGGATTCTTCATTTTTTCAATGTCAGCGTCTCCCTGAACTTCGTTAGGCCCTTTGCTCGCTTTTTCTTGAGTTTCTTCCAAGGACATCGGTTTTTTCAAGACAACTTCTTGAGATTCTTTTTCAATACCCAAAAGTTGGTCTTCGCCTTTAGTGGGGCTGCTGGTAACGGCAAAAGCGGGGAAAACATTAGAAACAAACATCAAGGCACAAAAACAAACAGCTATTAAAGTGCGAACTAAACGCTTAGCAGGGAAGTTAAAGCTGATAAAAGACATACAAAATTTCTCCGTTTTTAGTAGTTTTGATCGCTAAGATTGTTAACAGGCTGAAACTCACTCATATTCTGCACAATCTTTAACTCAAGTTTGAGAAAAGCAACCGTTGCTTTCTTTCAAATTGAGCTAACATATAATATTTAGCTGAAAAAGTGGGTATTTGAAATCCTTCTCAGGGAATATTTCTAGATGACAGGCGTCGGTTGCCCCAAGACATTTATGTAGAAGGCACTTGTGTAGAATCAAAAAAATTCTCTATAAGTGCCTTCGGAGGCGCCTCACATAGCGGTATCAATGTCAGTAACTGGTTCGATCGTGGGGTGGGGGCGGGTTTATTTAGCCTGGTTGCAATGTGAGAGGGCGCTTGAGTGAACCCGCAGAGCGGTTTGTTGAAAATGTTGCAAGATATGAGATGCGCCCGACTATCCACTGAACTAATGACTAATAACTAATGGCTGCTGCTGTCGCACGGGAACTTGACATTTTGCTAGATAAGTTTTAATTTCTCCTACACTGAGTTGCCCGTAATGCAGCAGGGAAGCCAGCAGTGCAGCTTCTGCTTTGCCCTCAGTCACGGCTTCATAGATGTGGTGGCAGTTGCCGGCGCCCCCGGAAGCAATGACGGGAATTTCGACAATTTCGGCAATGCTTCGAGTTAATTCCAAATCGTAACCGGCTTGAGTGCCGTCCGAGTCCATGCTTGTCACCAGAATTTCGCCCGCGCCGCGCTGTTCGGCTTCTTTGGCCCAGGCGATCGCATCTTTTCCGGTATTTTCTCGCCCTCCGCGCACGTACACGTCCCAACCAGGATTATCTGCGTCTTGCCGTTTGCGGGCGTCGATCGCCACTACAATGCACTGATTACCAAATCGATCGCTGGCTTTGTCAATTAAACTCGGATCGCGCACCGCCGCCGAATTAATACTCACCTTATCAGCGCCCGCCCTCAATAAACTTTTAATTGTGTCTAAGGATTGGATACCGCCGCCCACCGTCAAAGGGATAAATACTCGATCGGCCGTTCGGTACACCACATCGATCATAATATTCCGGTCTTCGTGAGTCGCTGTAATGTCCAGAAACACCAACTCGTCAGCACCCGCATCATTGTAAACCTGAGCCATTTCTACCGGATCGCCAGCATCCTGAAGATTGACAAAATTGACACCTTTGACCACGCGACCGGCTTTCACATCCAGACAAGGTAAAATTCTTTTCGACAACATACAATTCTCTTCCAATTTAACTTACTCGGCGGGAAGTGCCCCGCTATAACTGTACTCTTCTTAGCGGTGGGATGAAAGCCAGGGTTGTTTTTTGCCGTCCAGCTTGTGGTCTTCACTCCTAGCTGGAGAACGAGTTGGACAGGCAAGAAATAACCAATCTCTCAGTTATCACAAGACGGTTACAATAAATAAAATTCGTTTTAAAAATTTGATAAATCATCATAAATGCCCCAACGATTGCCACAAACAAGCAGTCAAAAGCGAGATCTAGCGCATTTAGCACCTACTCTAGCATAGAGGATTTTTAATCTTAGTGGTTTCCTACCCTCCTTACCAACAGTTAATCTCAGAACAAAAAACCTTAATCCGTCCGATTCGGAGCCTGCTATAAAATTAAATTTATTCAAAACCTTTCTGCTGGGATAGACGTTGACACGCCACAGCTTCTTGCGGTTTTGCCAGATTTATTAAAAATCGCTGATGCTCATAATAATGGGGGGTATGTAAAGTACGCACTTTTCTAACAATTGTTTTTTACGCTGCAATTATGAGCAATGGTTTTACTTGGGAATACTCACTACTGCTGGCAGTATAATAGTAAAATTAGACCCCTTACCAATCTCGCTTTCAACTAAGGTGTCGCCACCCCTAATCCGAGACAAATTTCTAGTAATTGCTAACCCTAATCTAGTACCCCCATACTTTCGGGTAGTTGAAGCATCAGCCTGGGTGAATGGTTGGAACAATTTTCCCATTCGTTCTGGATCTATGCCAACGCCAGTATCACTTATCTTAAATAAAATATACGGAATGGCTGATTCCTGTTCTTCCCCATCGGCTATCAGGGTAAACGCATCTTAACTTGAACCCAAAATATGCTACAGTTAAATCCGACTAAATTTCCATGTAGTTTGTTGTAGTTTATTGGTGCTGTCAATGGCAAGAGGTTTTAGTAAAGCTGTAAGTTCCAGACAAAAACAAACAGATTCATTGACAGAAATGAATATTTTAAATGCCAGCTTTTTCGAGCATTTTGCAAATTTAGAAGACCCAAGAATAGAAAGAAGTAAAGAACATTTACTCAAAGATATTATAGCGATTGCGATTCTAGCTATCATCAGTGGTGCAGACGGATGGGTGGCAATAGAAGCCTATGGTAATGCCAAATATGAATGGTTGAAAAGCTTTCTAGAATTAGCGAATGGTATACCATCTCATGACACATTTAGTCGGGTATTTGCCCGAATTGAACCACAACAGTTTCAAGAATGTTTTTTGAGTTGGGTAAATGCGATAGTAGGGGAATTAGAACTAAACGTGATTGCCATTGATGGCAAAACAATGAAACAATCTTATGACCGAAATGACCAGCAAAAAGCGCTACATATAGTTACTGCCTGGTCTTCATCTCATCAATTGGTTTTAGGACAAAAAAAAGTCGATAAAAAATCTAATGAACTGACAGCCATTCCGGAATTAATAGAAATGTTAGAAATTGCCGGAAGTGTAATAACCATCGATGCCATGGGATGTCAGAAAGACATAACATCTCTGATTGTTACGAAAAAAGGAGATTATATTTTAGCTTTAAAAGGGAATCAAAAACTCCTATACAAAGCCGTGAAAGAGTGGTTTGAAGTAGCACAAAAAGGCGATTATTTAGGTAAAAGTATGATTATTATGAACAAGTAGAAGCGGGACATCATCGAGTGGAAAAAAGACAAGTCTGGACGGTGGATGTATCCGAGCTACCACCTCTGCATAATCAAGAATTATGGACGGGATTAAAAACAGTTGTCATGATAGTTAGTGAACGACGGTTGTGGAATAAAACCACCAGTGAAGCTCGTTTTTACTTGAGTAGTTTAAGCAGTAATGCTGAAAAAATGCTGGGGCGATCCGCAGTCATTGGGGCATTGAAAATAGCTTACATTGGACGCTTGATGTTACATTTTGTGAAGATGAAAGCCGGATTCGGAAACAGAACTCTCCCGAAAATTTTGCACTTCTACGTCGCTTGGCTATAAATTTACTAAAACAAGAAAAAACTTCTAAACAAAGTCTAAAAATGAAGCGGTATCGAGCGGCTATGGACAATAATTATTTAGTTCAAATTTTAAACTCTGCTAGTTAATGCTCTAAGTCTAACACCTATTTAAGAAGGAAAATTATCCGGCTTTAAGAAGTTTAGAAAATCTTAAGGTTCTGATTTAATCTGCTTAAGTGGGTTAAAGTTAAGCATTTAAAGAAAGTTTTTTGAGTTATTTAGTAATACACAAATTCAGGTTTTTGTCAAATTAATTTAGATGCGTTTACCCTGCATCGGCTATGCCAGATTTTCTATATTTCCTTTATAAATTAATATTAATTTGCCATTTTTTTGTAAATTTGCTGGCGTTACTAAGCAGATTAAATAAGCAGGGTTCCCTTAAACCATTGCCTGGTAAGTTTTCTAGCTTGCTTGTTACCCCGCTAGCTCAGTTTTGCTTCATAAAGTGCTATTTACCAGATGCGATTGCCCTGTCACCCAAAACTGCATCATTTGAGTTCACTAAACCTATGCAGAGCATTCATCAACTTCTTTGAAGGACGGGCATCTTTCCCGAAGTTCTAGTCAACGCATGACCAGCAATCAATTCAGTACCCACAAAAAGTACAAATTGTTGGTGAGAATTTCCTCAATTTTCTAGGAAAGCTGGGGAGGGTTTTTGCTACAATCAACCACAAAATCTCAAAATATAAACCGTAAGTAGCATAAAATATCTCGCCAACATTCAGGTTGAAATCGTCACCATAAAGCTCGTATAGTGGCCATGGCTCACGAAAAACTGGCAAACAATAGTGAAAATTTCCAGGAAAAATTATCTCCTAAGTTGGTGCAGAAAAACCAAGTTATCTTTGTTGAAAATGTGGCAGTTAATAACATGGTAAAAAATCATTACCTAGCCAAATAAATTAGGAATGGCGGATGGTCTAAATTGACCCGAACGCTGAAATACAAGGCTGAAAGAGACGGTAAAACTTACCTAGACATGGGTCGGTTTTTTGCGCCATAGAGTAAGAGTTGCCACGTAGGTCTGAATCAGGTGGGTAGCCTTCCGTTGGAAGTGCGAAGCTGGACTTATTGCAACTGCCAAACTAAGCACGATACAGATGTGAATTCTGCTATCATTATTGGCGATGAAGGGCTTGGATTATTAGCGTTATGAACTACCACTACTGCCCAGGGACGGAATGTAAGTTCGACGTTTGGAAGGAAATCTTCGATACGATCGGCTGTTCCGATTGAAATTGGAAGCCTACACCATAGGGAGCCGTGGTTGGTGTTGGTAGTTCACAGAACTCTCGATCTGCATACCAGCTCACACCCCCTACCCGCGCCTAGCTCTACCGTGTACAGAGAAGTTGCTCGCTGACCCATATTGTAGAAACCCTGTTTCCTAGAATCTTGATTTCTCGTTTTGCCGAATCAATAACTTAAAATTCAGGAAAATAAGCTTCCTTTCTGAGATTCATGCAAAACTTGGGTTTCAGGAATTGTGTTGAAAGATTTCGGACTTGTGGGTACAGGGTAGCTGGCTAGCCAGAGAGCCATTTTCCCACTTTTTTCTGGTCCATCAAAATAAATAAAAGTTGTCTCCGCTCCGGGGCAGGCAGTATTATCAGGTACAATCTTGGTAGACAGTATGTTTTTACTGGCGGCTTTTGTAGATCGAATCATAAATACCTTCGCTCGCTCGATCGAATTTATGGTTCTGAAATCCTGCAGGGGCTAGGTGCATCGATGATGGACTAAAAAATCTAAAATCTGAAGTCTCAACTCTCAAATCGGTTAATTTTGTGTCGTTTCTAGGACTGTTGTGACGAGTGCAACCCAATCCACATATGGTACTTCGCACAGAAGGCGGCAATCGCTACTTGCCGCTCGCCGGCAGCAATTGCTGGACAGTAGGGCGGAGCGATGACAATAATTTTGTACTGACAGATCGCTGGATTTCCCGTAATCACGCGATGTTACAGCAAATGGAGACAGGAGAGTTCTACCTGATCGACTTGGGCAGCCGCAATGGTTCCTTTGTCAACGGGCGGCGGGTCAGTATTCCTGTCACTCTCCGAAATGGCGATCGGATTATTTTCGGTCAAACCGAATTGGACTTCTACAACCCAACCGCGGGCCATCGGCACGATCCAATACACGATACAGACTCTGAAGATTTTACGGCGACTTTGACGGTGCGTAGCCTGATTAGCGTCATGGTAATGGACATCCGAGACTTTACAGTTTTGACTAGGCAGCTAGACGAAACCCTCCTCTCGGAAGTCATCGGCAATTGGTTCCGCAAAGCAGGACAGATCATTCGCGAACACGGCAGTTGGGTGGACAAATACATCGGTGATGCGATCATGGCAGTCTGGTTCCACAAAACCAGCGGTGTCAGCAGCGAGGAAATGATGCGGATTTGCCAAGCTTTGAGCGAACTGCACAAGGCAACAGACGAACTCAGCAGCCGTTACCCCCTACCTTTTCCTTTGCGAGTCGGGGCGGGAATCAATACCGGTTATGCAATGGTGGGAAATTCTGGCAGCAGCGACCGATCGGACTACACCGCCTTGGGAGATACTGTAAACGCAGCATTTCGCCTGGAGTCTTGCACCAAGCAACTTGGCAAGGATATCGCTGTGGGAGAAACGACCTACAAATACCTGACGCAATTGGGGGCCGAGGGCGCTTTCGAGCCACACACCGTGGCTTTGAAGGGTTACGACACTCCCAGCCTGACTTACGCTGGTACTTATGCTGACTTGAACGCTTTTCTCAAAACGAAAGGAAAGAGTTCTCGATAGCTAGAAAATTGCGTGCAGGGCAAAAATTAACCCTTTAAAATGGCAGTCCGAGTTTTTAATTTGGAGTGCCTTTTATAAACTGGCCTGGGATGCTAAAAAGTCAGTTAATATCATATATCGTCTGCCTTGTCAATACCAAAATGTAAAGTTTATAACAGCCCTCTACCTATTGCGGATTTATCTGAAAAACTGCATAAGCAAAATGGTAGTCTCTACATAAATGCTGTGTATGAAATTGGGAGACAAAACTTCATGAAACGATTGGGTCGTCTATTGGCAGTATTGGGCTTAGTGCTGGGCTGCTTTGCATGGGCTGGAGACCAAAGCGCGATCGCGGCGTCATTAAGCCGTATCGTCTTGCCATCATCCTCGCTCCTAGCTGTTGAAGCTCCGGCTAGAACCAATCGCGCCGATGAGAAGCTGGCCACAGAATACGGCAAAAAACTTGATTTGAACAACAGCGCCGTCAGGGACTTTCGGGAATTTCGAGGGTTGTATCCCACTTTAGCTCGACTAATTATTAAGAATGCTCCTTACGAAAATGTTGAGGACGTACTCAATATTTCAGACTTGACGGATGCTCAGAAAAAAGTGCTGCAAGCTAACTTGGACAAATTCACCGTAACTGAGGTTGAATCAGTCTTTATTGAAGGAGACAACAGGTTGAATAATGGTCTGTACGACTAGGTAGCAGCGGGTCTCATTTGAAGGCAGAAGTCATTGGGCAGAAGGCATTCGGCAGAAAGAAAAAATTTTTTTTCTATAGGCTGATGACTTCTGCCTTTAATTTCTGGAGACTTACTTTCAACCACCATTGGGCAAAAGCCTGCAAAAATTCCCTAGATTGAAATAAGCGGGTTCCCCAGATTCCTCTGTAGACTCAATTCTTTAATCTAAAATCTAAAATATAAGCTCGATCGACTGACATTAGTTCAAGTCCCCAGATTCATCTGTAGACTCAATTCTAAAATCTAAAATCTAAAATCTAAAATCTAAAATTGACTGGCGGCAGACTTATGACTGACAAATTTGACGTATTGGTAATAGGTGCTGGCGCGGCGGGTTTGTATACAGCACTTTGCCTGCCAGAGCATTTGCACGTGGGCTTGATCAATAAAAATACCCTACCTGTTTCTGCCAGCGATTGGGCTCAAGGAGGGATTGCCGCAGCGATCGCCCCTGAAGATTCGGCAGCGCTGCACATTCAGGATACACTGGCTGCAGGAGCCGGTCTTTGCGATTTGGATGCGGTGAAATTTTTAGTTGAGGAAGCTTCAGCCTGCATTGACTCCCTAGTGAAAATGGGCGTTGCATTCGATCGCACCGGCCCAGATTTAGCCCTCACCCTAGAAGCAGCCCACTCCCGCCGCCGAGTTCTCCACGCCGCCGACACTACGGGCAAAGCCGTGATCGCTACGCTGACAGCAAAAGTATTGAGCCGCAAAAACATTCAACTCGTATCTCCTGCCTTTGCTTTGAGTCTGTGGCTAGACGAAACCGGGCGCTGCCAGGGGATTAGCTCGATTTGTGGCTCACAAGTCAAGTGGCTGCAGGCCAAAGCCGTGGTGCTGGCGACAGGCGGTGGCGGACAGGTTTTTGCTCAAACGACCAATCCGTCGGTAAGTACCGGGGACGGGGTGGCAATTGCGTGGCGCGCCGGGGCGCTGCTGCGAGACTTAGAATTTGTGCAGTTTCACCCGACGGCGCTGAGCACAGCGGGCGCGCCTCGGTTTCTCATTAGCGAGGCGGTGCGGGGAGAAGGAGCTCATTTGGTTGACAGTAAGGGATATCGCTTTGCTTTTGACTCTCACCCCAGCGGGGAACTCGCCCCTAGGGATGTTGTCAGCCGCGCTATTTTCCGCCACTTGCAAAAGACGGGGGAACCTCATGTTTGGCTGGATTTGCGGCCGATTGCGGTCGATCGACTGCGCTACAGGTTTCCCAATATTATTCAAGTGTGCGCTGATTGGGGAATTGATATTTTTTCCGAACCGGTGCCGGTGACGCCCGCAGCCCATTACTGGATGGGAGGGATTGTCGCTGACAAGTTTAACCAAACTTCGATTCCGGGTTTGTACGCGGTGGGAGAAACTGCGAGCACGGGGGTACACGGCGCTAATCGGTTGGCGAGCAATTCGCTGCTGGAATGTCTGGTTTTTGGGGCGCAGATGGGGCTTTTGCAGCTAGAAGGTGGAACGCCCGAGGCATTCGCCGATCAGTTCGAGGCGGGGGAAATCTTGGAAAAATCGATTTCTGAAAAGGACATTGAGGCGATCGAAAAGTTGCGGGTCGAATTGCCGAACTTGGTGTGGCAGAGTGCGGGAATTTGCCGGGGACAACGCGATTTGGAAAGTGCGATCGTCCAACTTGAGATTTGGCGGCAAGAATTTGCTTCGTTGCCTTTGAGTCAAACGCTTGATAATTTACGACCCGGACAAATTATTGATTTTTCCCCTGCTGAGGCGGAAAATAGCTCGATTTTGCGAAATTGGGGAGAAGTGGGGAATTTATTGGATATCGGCTATTTAATTGTCAAAAGTGCTGCGTTTCGCACTGAAAGTCGCGGCGGTCATTACCGAGTGGACTATCCCCTCACCGATCCGGATTGGTGCAGCCATACTTTAATTAACCAATCGAATTGGTACAAATCTCCGCGAATAGAAGATTGAAAATTTATTGAAAATTTGGGGTCAGCGCGTCCCCGTACCGTCACTTTTGGGGTTGCCGTTCGGGTCTGGTTCGTATTCTTTTGGGTAATCGGGAAACCTAGAGGTTTGTGCAACTGTCAAAACTCTCGGGGTCGATGGCCTCGGGCTCTCGCCCGCGCTACGGGCTTTTGTGAAATTGCTAGTTGAGTTGCTGGCAAGTCGAGCCGCATTTGCGGTGCCGACTATATTCACTTGCAGGCAGGCCGCCAGGGTTGCCGTTGTTGTGAGCTGAATCAAAGTACGCATAGTATTCACAGCCTTATTCAAATCATCGCAATAGATCCACGTCTGTACCACCTATTATATCTGTCAATTTCCGTATTTCCACGGATATCTTTACATTTACTTTAATTAACTTTCATAAGTTTACATAAATTTTTTTACATTAAGGCTTTTTGGCGATTTGAATTTGGTTTCACGTTGTGATTTATTTTAATATTTTGTAACATTGAGATAAGACGGCAAGTTGCTCTCATAAGTTTTATATTTGGCTAAATCTATCTAATGACAGATGACTGATTAGAGAATTTTAAATTATGTGATTTTAGATTTTAGACTTCCCTACTTTGGACATTTTTTTGAACGGTTTCAAAAAGCTTAGAGGGCTTACAGTTTAAGGAGCGAGCTATTTTTTTAAGTTAGCTGCACAGGGGACGCCTGAAATAATATCTTCCTCACGACCCAATTAGGGTTTGAGATCTAGAAATTGCTCAAATTTTGCGTGAAATAATTGAGATTTTCGATAAAAAATTGAATAATTACAAATGACTTATCAATATCCGGGTGGGGACTTTACCTACAGTTGCATTATTTTTTTAAGGGATCTTAATTAATAAAAGTGATATTGATTTTTCCCGCGTTCCTTAGCACGATACATCGCAACATCGGCATTCTTAACTAACATCTCTGGCTCTTGACCGTCAATGGGATATAAACTAATGCCAATACTTGTAGTTACAGAAACTGTATGTTCTTCTAAAATAAAAGGCTGCATGATGGCGTCGCAAATTTTTTCCGCTACTTTCGCAGCTTCCTCGCGACCTGGAATTGCGGGCAAAATGACTGTGAACTCGTCGCCGCCCAACCGCGAGATTGTATCGCTGCCGCGCAAGCATTTTTTGAGCCGACTCGCAACTGTTTTTAAGAGTAAATCGCCCACATTGTGTCCGAGAGTGTCGTTAATTGACTTAAATCCATCTAAATCTAAAAAGAGTAAAGCTACCAATTTCTGAGTGCTGGAGGCTATTTCTAGAGACCGATGCAAGCATTCGTAGAACCTTTGGCGGTTGGGCAAACCGGTAAGGGCATCGTGATAAGCTTGGTGGCTGAGCTCAGCATTTTTTTGTTCTAGGGCTTTTGCCCGGAGTTGGCGCTCGGTAATATCTCTGATTGCTCCGACTAAAAATAGGTTGCCGGCAGCATCTTTATGGAGGGATCTTTTAGTCGCAATTAGATGCGTAATTCCGTGAGCGTCAGTAAAATATTCTTCATTTTCTCGCGGCTGATGAGTTTGCAATACTAATTCGTCTTGCTGCCAAAATATCTCGGCTTCGGCTTGGGGAAATAAATCATAATCTGTGCGGCAGGTTAAAATTTCTAAAGGATAGCCAATAAACCGACAATATGCCTGATTCAAAACAACGCAGCGGTGATTTCGATCTTTGACAAAAATTGGATCGGGAATTGTATCGATTAGCGATTGTAAAAATTCTTTAGACCGTTTTAATTCTTCTTGCAAGTGAGCCAGATAACCCACAACTGCGACACCAGAACCCACAAGACTGAGGATTGGAGGAATTAACGGTAGCCACCAACCTGCTAAGAATGCTAAGTATAAAGTGGCACTCAGACCTAGACAGATACTTAATAAACAGTAAGCCGATCGACCAAGCGATCGCAAATTCCAACTCACATTTGCTCCCGCCCAAGACCAGAGTAAAATCCACAGCAACTCCGCAGCCTCTGGCCAGACATTGATACCCCCGCGCCCGTCGAGGGCCGCACTCAAAATTTGGCTCAAGAAATGAGCCTGAAGCTCGACTCCCGGTATTTGCTGGGGAGGACCAAACCAACCCGAGCTGTAAGCATTTTGGTAAAAGTCTCTGAGGCTGGGGGCAGTTGAGCCGATCAAGACAGCGCGCGATCGTACAAAATCAGCGGGTACTTTGCCAGAAAGCACATCGCTCATCGATGCAGTGCGAAAACTGCCTCGCGGGCCGCGCAGGTTGGTCAAAATTTGATAGCCACGGCTGTCCGCTCGAACGTAAGCACCATCATTCGGTTGGAAAGGCCGAAAAACCCCCTTGCCTAACTGCAAGTATTTAGGATTGGCTTTTGCGGATTGAGGGGAAATTCCTTCGCTTTTGAGGTAAAGCAAAGCCAGTCTGAGTGCAAAACTTTTATGAGTTTTGCCGTCTCCGGGCCAAGCGTAGAGCAAAGTTCGCCGCACTTTTGAGTCAGCGTCGATGACAACATTGTTGAAACCAATTCGATCGAGCTGGTCAAGTACCGGAGGTGGCCGAACTCCGAACCTGGTTTCGTCTGGCATCAACTCAATGCCGATTAAGTTGGGAATATTTTTAAAAGATTTGACCAATTCGGCGTTACCCGGTTGAGTTGGCAAATCTCGGTAAACGTCGAGGCCGATCGCCCGCGGCTTGCCAGCGTGCAATTTTTGCAGCAATTGGGCCAATACAGCATCGGAAATTGGGTAGCCGTATTTTTGCAAGTCAGCTTCGTTAATTTCTACAATGACGATGCGCGAGTCAATTGGTTCGGCCGGCCGCCACCGCACAAAGTGGTCGAAAGCAGCCCATTCCCACACCTGAAAAAATCCGAACCAGCGCATTACAATGACCGTACTAGCAACGGCACTCGCAGTAATCAATACTCGGCGTTCTCGATCGACCCATTTTTTGATAGTTTTTAGCATATTTTGGGGATTTGGGCCTCGCCCTTTGAGCATCTAAACTACTACTACGTATAGGTTTTACATCTCCAGGGCGATCGGCTCAGTCGATTTTAGATTTTAGATTATCCAATTTTTTGGTTTTTCGGTGCGGGCGAGTCGATTTTAGATTTTAGATTTTAGATTTTAGATTAGCCAATTTTTTGGTTTTTCGGTGCGATCGGGCTGCAAGAGGAGAAACCGGGTTTCGCAACCAAAATATGTCATTTCAACAATCATTCTGGAAGCAGAAACCCGGTTTCTTGCTTTTATGTAAAAGTTTTAGTAATTATTCACCGATCTAAATACTAGAAACCCACCACTTCTTTTAAACTTTTTTCGTTATCACTAATTTTTACTATTTTTTTATTTATTATAGATGCCACATTTTAGATTGATTTCGCAGTACGAGCCAAGGATAAACTAAGTTAAAAACCCGGATATTTCCAGCGAATCAATCTAAAATCTGTCATCTATAATCTCAAACTTTTCTGTCAGTTTTGAAAGTTGCGCGGGCCGGTGTAACCTGATAAGTCAGAGAGTTTCTCCAAAGATTGGATTCCCGAATAAAACTGACCTTTAATTTCCCAAGTCGGGAAACCTTTAACATTCGCAGCAGCAGCTTGGCAAATTTCAGCGCGGGAATTTTGCCCCCTGGGATCGCATTCAACGTAATCGATTATGGCAGCACCTTCTTTACCAAAAAGCATTTTTTGGTCGTGGCAGTGGGGACACCAGTAAGCGCTGTATTGTTTCGCGCCAATTTGTCGGAGGTGGCGGGCCAAAGCAATTTGTGCCGGACCGGAGGTTGTAGTGACGGCAGGGGGTACAATTCCGGGGGTAGAGACAGTAGGACCAGGTGAGTTGACGCTGTTATAAAGTCCCAAGGCGCCGATCGAACTCACCATTGCCACCAAAATGCCTGTAAACACCAACTGTCCGATATCTTCCCACTCGCGCCCGACTAGCACCAGCACAAACAGCGACAGCGAAAATAAGGCAGAAGTGATGCAGTAAATGCACAGTTCCTGAATTTCAAAAGCCATCACATACATCAAATAGCTGCTGAAAATTACCAGCGCAGCGGTGATGATAAATAGCGCTTGCCAAGTGTTTTTTTCTAGTTGAGAGTGCAGTCCTTTCTGGGTGTCGGGATTTACAGCTTTGGGAGCCAATGCCAGGATTGCTATGCTTAGGTAAGCCAGACAGCCTAACAAACTTAAAGGCACTGTGCCAAAGACTGTAGCGTAGGGACTGTTGAGAACTTTGTCGCAGCCGCTGGTGGGACAAATGACCGAGCCAGTCGTGAATTTAGCGATCGTGAGATAGGCCGTTTCTACGACGCCTATGGCTGCGATCGCTGCCATCACAGTCCGAGACCAGCGATGAATCCAAGGGGTTGAACGTCGGCGAATCATTTTTTGATTGGGTAATTTGGGAATTGGGAATTGTTGACTGTTGACTAATGACTGTTAATTGTTAACTAATGACTGATGACTGATAACTGATAACTGATGACTACTGCCAACTGACTACTACCAACAGTCAACAATTCCCATTTTACGTTTTACTTGTGACTTTGCCCGGTTCCGGTGTTGGCCCTCTTGAGCCATTAGCATCTCTATTTTCCTGTTCGCGCTCTTTCTGTGACAAGCTGCGGCGGGCGGCTTCTACAAACTGACTGACGCGGATCGGATCGATAGGCTGCTCGATGCGGCCGTTTCGTTTCAGGGAACTCGATACGATTACGCCGTCAGCGGCCTGCATGAGGGTGGAAATGTTTTCCCACGAGGCGCCGCTGCCGATGAAAACTGGAATTCCCGCCGCTGCTGCACTCGCGAGTTCTAAGTCTTCGAGATTGGGAGGGCTACCAGTTGTCCAGCCCGAAAGGATTACGGCGTCGGCTAAAGCTCGCCCGATCGTCTCTTGGACGGCTGTGGTCAAGTTGGGGCTGCCTAGGGGTCGCCCGTGCTTGACTAACACGTCTGCTAATATTTTGACATCGCTGCCCAATTCCCGGCGGTAGCGCAGTAGCTGGTGAGCTTGGCCTTCAATTAAGCCTTGGTCTGTAGCCATGATGCCGTTGAGGACGTTGACGCGGATGAATTGAGCTCCTGTGCAGGAGGCGATGGCGATCGCGCTGTGGGCGTCGTTTCGCAGCACGTTAACGCCGATCGGCAGCGTCACGAGATTTGTTAGCCTCTCAACTACCAGAGTCATGGCACTTACCACCGCCGGATCTACGCTGTCTTTAGCAAAAGGAGCGTCGAAAAAGTTCTCGACTATGATACCGTTTGCGCCACCAGAAGCCAGCGCTGTAGCCTCTTGCTCGGCTCTTCCGATAATAGCTTTGAGGTTTCCGCCCCAGCGGGGAGAAGTTGGCAAAGGCTGTAAATGTACGACACCGATTATGGGATTCGGCGTTTTGAATATTTGTTTTAAGTCCACGGATTTTCCTGAAACCACCAAGTTCACTGACGGCTGACGGCGGATTTTGACGGTATATTCTAGAATTCTATATCCACGAGGGCGATCCGGTTGACTTAATCGGGTTGCCAAGTTGCTCAAAGCCCGACGGCATAACATTTTAGATTTTAGATTTTAGATTTTAGATTTTAGATTTTACAAGGACGACCTACTTACCTCACTCCAAGAGGGATACTTGCTTCAAGGCACGAGTCCTCAAAAGCCAAAAAAGTTTAGATTTTAGGGAGATTTCCCAGGTTCATCTGTGGAGTCAATGCTTTAATCTTTAATCTAAAATTGACTGACTACAATCGGGGTTGAGAGCTTGACTGCAGTTGCATTCTTTTTTATACCTTGGTGTCGGCAGGGGTTTTTCCTTCTCTATCGACGAGGTTAAGTGGTGAAAGTTTTTCTGATAATTTTGGCTGTCACCGCAGGATTATCGGCAGCAATCGAAGTGCTGGTGCGGGTGCTGCTGGGTTTTGGTCATCCCTTGATTTATATTGCCGATGCCGAGTGCGGCTATTTGTTGGCGCCTAACCAGAAGGTGCGTCGCTTGGGCAACCGGATTGAGATTAACGAGTATTCGATGCGTAGCGGAGCGATCGCCCCGATCGCCCCTCCAGAAACTCTGCGCGTCTTGCTGTTGGGAGATTCTGTCGCCAACGGCGGTTGGTGGACACATCAGACAGATACGATCTCGGAAATTATGGCTCGGAATTTGAGACTGCTAGTACAGAATCTGGCTAAAAATACACAATTAGGTTCACAAGTCAACTATTCAAATTTTGAAGTTCTCAACGCCTCAGCCAATTCTTGGGGGCCGAGGAATCAACTTGCTTACGCCAAGCGGTTCGGTGTTTTTGGGGCAAAGGCTTTGGTTTTGCTGCTCAATACTGACGATTTGTTTGCATCGGCTCCCTGCGATCTGGTTGTGGGACGCGATCGATCTTACCCGGATCGCAAACCCCGATCGGCTACGCTAGAGTTATTGAGCCGCTACCTGCTACCTGCAGTGCCGACTCGCCAATTGGCAGCACCCGGAGCCACAAGCAGCGATGTAGTAGCCTGCAACTTAGAGGCTATTCACCAAATCCAGAAAATAGCTGTATCCGCCAACATCGAGTTTTTGCTAGCCGTCACGCCCAAGCGGGGCGAACTCGGCGGCCCGGGCCCTCGCGACTGGGAAGTCAATGCTAGAGCGCGTCTCGCCGAACTCGTAGAAACAGAGAAAATTACTTACATAGATTTTCTTCCCATTTTCAATTGCGCGGCCGAATTTCCAACTTTGTATCGAGACAGCATTCACCTGAGTCCTCAAGGAAATCAGCTAGTTAGCAAAACCATCAGTCGTCAAATAGTTGGTCTTTTTTGGCATAAATCGTGACTTCACCTAAAGACGGATACTTGCCCACGACTTCTGTTGTCGAGAGCAAAAAAGTTGAAACCTTAGTTCAAGCCCCCAGATTCATCTGCAGAGTCAATCTAAGATCTAAAATCGCTCGACAGATCGCAACTCGACGCTCGCACTCGCCGAACTTCTCACGCCGAATAGTCCAATCTCAAATCGACTGACATCGAATCCGGTTGCATGGGAACAGTTACCCTCTTCAACGAACAACAAACCCAAACTGTAAAAGCACCCGGAAACGACACGATTTGTCTCGATTTAGCTAACTTGCAAAGTAGACTCTAGCTCTTTCGGATACCAAGCTTGACCGTCGAGAGCCATTTGCTCAATCAAACTCGCAAGCCGCAGAGCTTTGAGAGCTTGTTCTCCTCCCACAGAAGGCTGATTTCCACCTCGCACGCAATTAATAAAATGCTCCAATTCTGCGTGGAGCGGTTCAATATTGCTGGTGTAAACTTTCTCGATCAACCCATCTTGACGGTAAAGCACCTGACCGTAATCCGTCACGTAATTGGCGGTTGTTTGTCGGTGAATCAAGATTTCGTTGTTGAGAAAATCTGCCTCTGTCAGAGAATTCTTGCAGTGAGCCACGATTGAACGGAGTTTGCGGTGCGTCACCTTACTGGCAGTCAGGGTGGCGACAATGCCGTTAGCAAAGTTCAACGTCGCTGTCACGTAGTCTAAATAACCTGAATCTGAGGCCCTGCTGCCGCTGGCCGTCAGCTTCACCACTTGGGAATCTGCCAATTCCAAAAGCAAGTCGATGTCGTGGATCATTAAATCCAAAACTACCGATACGTCGTTAGCCCGCTGGGAATAGGGACTCATCCGGTGAGCTTCCAATGCCAGTAACTCTTCAGTTTTCAGCACTTTGCCGAGTTCCTGAAAAGCTGGATTGAAGCGCTCGATGTGACCCACTTGTAAAATCCGGTGGGCCTCAGCAGCCGCGTTGACCAAAGATTCGGCTTCGGCAATGCTAGCCGCGATCGGCTTTTCAATTAAAACGTGAACACCCGCTTGGAGACAAGACATCCCCACAGGGTGATGCAGGCGAGTTGGAACGGCGACGCAAACTGCATCTACGTGGGCGAGCAAATCTCGGTAGTCTTCAAAGAAGCGAACCCGGTATTTGCTTGCTACATCTATTCCCCGCTCTACATTTATGTCTGCAACACCCACGAGTTCGATATCTTTTAGCAAGCTCAGAACTCGCGTGTGATGCTGGCCCATATTGCCAACCCCAATCACCCCAATGCGGAGGGGTTCGGGTTGACTTCGCTGGGCGAAAACGTTTGCGTATCCCAATGACATCCTATCTAGCACTCCTGGATTCTCCTCCACCACCACAGGAATCAAGCCCCTTGGCTTCCCTCAGCTACTCACAGCCATCCAGATAGTACCACAGTCAAACTATTTGTGAAGAATTTCTAAGTTAAGTTGCGATTGTCGCATCAGGTAATTAAGCAGTAGCTCCTCATACACAAGGGCAGAATACAGCGGTAAAATGTCTGGAAATTGCGTATTGACAATATTTATTAAATGTGTATACAGAGCGGGACGATCGTCCGCAGCATCGCCACAACACAAACCCCTCGGAATATTTGGCTATTACGATAAAACATTTTTCTAGTTTGTGTTCAAAAGTAATAGTGAAAGTCATAAATTATACAAATACAACAGACGACGCATCCGTATTAGTTCGGTTATTTACCTTCGGCAATCTTTGACTTCAAAAAAATTTACTTTAAGAATGCGGATAATTACGGGCGATCGCTCACTCAAATAAACTAGACTTACGTAAAGTTTAATAAAAAACAATGAGTCACAAACAAATACCCAGATTAGGAAGTGCGATCGCTAGCACAATTTTAAGTGTGTTTTCAGCGGTGTCATTGGTAGGAGTAGACAAAGCACAAGCCGCCATACTCAACTACACTTTCGATGTGGAAGATGTTCCAGCTAGCGGTTTTTTTAAGGTGGATAACTCCTCGCTTACAGGAATAGGAGATGAATCAATTGCCGTTTCCGAGGGAAGAGCATACAATTTAATTCTTGGCTCTTCTTTTGAAGGAAGCAAAGAATACTACAATTTGGCAGGGTTTACAGCTTCATTTTATCAAGGGGATTTTCTCGGACTGAATGGTTATGGCTACGACACAGGGATCAGTGAATATATCAGTCCTCCAGACGAACCAGGAGGGCCTTATTTCTTCAGGCGGGAGGGCAGGGCAAGTTGGTCTATGGGTATTAACGGGGTGTATCCTCTGTTCTGGGGTTATACGGAGGTATATATTACGTCCAGTTATAGTGAGCCATACTTCGACGGGAGAAGGATCTATTACGATACCCCTGTTTCTTACACTCTAGTTAATACCGAACCCGAACCTGTTCCCGAGCCTCTCACCGCTGGGGCGGCAGCTCTAGCATTGGCAGGTTTAAGCTGGTTAAAACACAAGAAAAAAATCGCAGCTTGAAGTGCGATCGCACCTCAACAATTAAGCACTCAGAAATCACTTTTCCAAGAATATTCGAGTTGCAAAATTTTGCTCTCGATTGGGAGACAGAGCTCTGGCTTTCAAAATCGCGGCTACCAAAAAGGCATAGGACAAAACTCCCACCAAGGCCAGCAAAAGTACGCTGACGGCTCCCGACGCATTCCACAAAGCGTGAAGTGCTGAAGCGCTGAAATAACCTACGGCCAAAATAGGCCAGCGTTTTCTGGGTTTGAGGGCGCTCAAACCGATAAAATATCCCAAATAGCCGCTGTAAGCCATGTGTCCGGCGGCGGAACCCAAAATGCGGGGAATTAGCAACTGCAATCCTACTAATTGTCCGGCCTCAGCCCCTGCTTGCAGGGTGACATTTTGGATGACATTGGGAACGTACTGTCCCAGAGTTTCTAACAGTGTAAAGCCGACTGCCGAAGCACTTCCTAACAGAATTCCGTCTAAAGGTTCCCAAACGCCGATTCGATCGCGCCACGGATTTCGCAGCCAATTTCCCAGCAGCATCGCTCCCAAAACGGGCAGGGCTTTCAGCAATTCTTCCATCAGACCCGCCCCGAAAAACATTCTGTTCAAAAAAGGCAAAAAACTGATTGTTTCGCCTGCGGTTGGCAGGCGGCCGGGCAAAATTTCTCTAAATACGAATATAAATCCAATTAATAAGGGGCTGATCACAATCAGGACTGTAGCTAACGCCGAACCAAGCAATACCCACCAAGGCTTGTGTTTGCCGCACAGTTGATAGATAAAGTAGTAAGCCGCACCGGCGAGGTAAGCTGACAGCAGCAAATTGAATGCTGCGGAATTTCCAACTGCGACAAACATCGACACGACAACAATAACTGTGGCAATACCTGGATATAAGTAAGCTTTTTGGCTTAATTGTTTCCCAGTGGAGGCGATCGGGAATAATTGAGTTAAAGTGAGAGCGTCTTTTTCGCTACCAGCAAAATTGCCCCTTTGTGGTGCTCTTAATCCGGGTTTATTTTGGTAAGGGGTTACGGGAGATTCAAATATAAATTCAGGGCCGTCAAGGCCGAGAATGATGCGATCGCCTGTTTCTAAAGTTTGGCAGCCAGAGAGCTTTTTTCCGTTGATATAAGTTCCGTTAGCACTGTTGAGGTCGCAAATTTCCCATCTCGTTACAGTACCCTGAGTTAGGGGACGGATCGTGGCGTGGCGACGGGAAACCATGCCGTGATTGATCGACTCTAAAGCTATTTGACAATTGCGATCGCGTCCGATGACCAATTCCCCATCTTCACAAAGTTGGTACTTGGATGCTGGCGTTCCCGCAGCGTCTTTGGCTGGCACTTGTCGCAGAAATCCGATTTCATTAGTCATGAGTTATGAGTCATCAGTCATCAGTCATTAGTCATGAGTTATGAGTGCGCGAGGTGTTAGCTGATGTTATTTTTGGGCAGTCTTTACTCCACAGTGATTAGTGATGAGTTCGCGAGCTGTTAGCTGATGTTATTTATCCGCTATTTTTCTGCCACAGTTATTAGTTGTTAGGTGCTAACTAATGACTAATAGACATCTCCAAAAATTCTTGTGGGGATTAAGGGTTAGGCATTCTGCCTGCCCAAAACCTACTTTTCTGGAGATGTCTAATGACTAAAAACTCATGACTAAAAACTCTGCTTATAGATTTGCCCTGGCATCCTGAACGGCTGCATAGAAAAATATGCCCGTTAGCGGTACGCTCAGGGCGAGGATGATGCCCGTGACTAAATTGCCAAGTTGAGCTTCTCCCGATGACAGCTCAAAGATGGAGCCGACTGCCGCGATCGCAGTGATGCACGAAAGAGCTAAGAGTAAACCACTTTTCGGAGTTCCTGCCATCATACGGATTTTACTGCCTTGGGCGAAAATTTATGCTTGACTAATGCTTCATTCAGTGCCAGCTTGTTTTCTACTCTGTCTACAAACAGCACTCCGTTGAGGTGATCCATTTCGTGCTGAATTGCCCTCGACAGTAACTCTGTTGCTATCAGGGTTTGTGGGCGACCGTATTCGTCGCGGTAGGATACTTCAATGACTTCTGGGCGTTTGACTTCTAAATAAACTCCCGGAATGCTCAAACACCCTTCTTGCAAGATGCAGATATCGCCGCTGCTACTTTTGATGGTGGGATTGATCAAAACGATTGGGGGTGTTGCGGGGTTTTCCGGGTCGCAGTCGAGGACGATTACTTGTTTGTGGACTCCGACTTGGGGGGCGGCCAAACCGATACCGTCGGCGCTGTACATGGTTTGCAGCATTTCTCGGACTAGCTGCCGAATTTCTGCATCAACGCTTTTGACGCGCTTTGCTGGCTGCCGCAGGACGCGATCGCCTAATGTGTGTATTGTTAGGGGCGGTTTTTCTAACTTTTTCTTTTCAATCAAGACCTGAGCCGTCATAGAACCTCGCGGGATGTTTGGAAACCCCCAACGAAAGCTGTTGGGGGATGAAATTGGAACCAATACTATTATTTTCAATATTAATCTAATTTTAAGTAGCCATGACTGGAAACGCACCAAACCAACGACCGATTATTTCTCTGAGGCTTTCGCCTGTTTTAGTGGCAGTAGAGCTTTTCGGTGCGATCGCGATTTTGCTGGCTGTTTTGCTCATCGTCAAGTTTTGGGCCGTTTTGCCCGATCGAATTCCGATTCATTTCGGCTTAGGGGGGCTGCCTGATGCTTGGGGCGACAAGGTGACGATTTGGATCGTGCTGGCGGTTGCTGCCATTATTTTTGCGGTTTTAACTGCGGTTTCGCGCTATCGGCATACTTTTAATTATCCGGTACGGATTACTTCTGAGAACGCTCACCGGCAATATCTGTTGGGCAGAGGCCTTTTGGCTTGGCTGAAGGCGGAGATTTGCTGGCTGTTGGCGTTTGTGGTGCGGCAGCAAATTCTTGTCGCTTTGGGCAATGCTCAAAGGTTTAGTGTGGAGTTAGTTTTGGGGATAATTGTTTTGATATTTGGGACGGTTGGCGTGTATTTGCTCAAGTCTTATTCTGCTCGCTAGAGGTAGGGTCAAAAACTTACATCTACCCCCAAAAACCATTTCTCGCTCGCTTTTATTTAAGCGATGTTAATAATATATAACATCTCAATAATCGAGATAACTCGTTTGTGATGAGGAATAAATTACTCAATTTATTTTGAGAAGTTTAGTTCTCACTATAAACATTTTTGAGGGCGGATAATTGACGGGGAATGATAGGAATCACCGGCGACAAGTTTGTGCTATGATGGTAAACGCCGATCGACTAACCCATCAGATATGTTTGCTGATTGTTCATCGGCAATACTCGCAACCGTCGATTTTTTAAATCAGGTTCTAAGCCTAGTTCTTCCATGGGAATCACGCCCAGCAAAACAGCAGAAACGCCTTCGGGTAACTCAAAACAATCAAATCTCCCTTCTCTCCCCTCTACAATAATTTGAGCGCCTGCAAAAATTCGACCTTTTTTGATTCCGGCTGATGTTTCTACATCTCTTTGTCCTACTTGTCTTAAACATAGTTGGCTAATAATAGGAGCGGGCAAGGACAGCAGAGTTGATCCGGTATCGACAACAACGTTATCGAGGGTAACAGAGCGAACTTCCTCAGCAGCAATGAATCCCCGTTCAGCCATAAATAGATCTATGAAATTCGTGACGGTGATTGTAGTGATTACTTGACCCATTTGTTTTTATGGCAGATTGGGGAGTACCAGGGTCATAATATGTTACCTCTTTGAGTATAATTAGTGGATATTTCTATTGTAATGCTATCTAGAATCCTGCGAAAGTTAGTTAAAATCGTTTTAGTAATCGGCCAAAATTAGAACTTGCCTCAACGCATGACACCAGAAAACAACTCTTCTCAACCCAATCGCCCTGAATCTAACGTGACTGTAGAAAGTCTCAACGGTGCGAGCCCTACTGCGCCACCAGAATCAGGGACAATCGTCGCTACTGCTGAACCGAAAAAACCGATACCGCCGCCTCCAACTCGCAAGGTTTTATTGCCGCAGCAGCCGGAACAAACGACTACTGAGAAGTCTGGGTCCGTGGTGACGCTGGGGTTGATCGCAGCGATGATTTTTGGGCTGGCCAATGACAATATTTGGCTGGGCTTAATTGGCGCCATCGGTGCGATCGGCATATCGCTGCGGCTGATGTGGCCGAGTTGGGGCAAAATCTGGGCGCAGGTAATTCCGCCGACTTGGCGCACTCTGATCGTCGCCTGCTTCGGGCTTTTAGCTGGGATTGTTGGCTTGCTGATGCTCAGCGGTAGTAATACTGAACCGGGAAGCCGCAACATCCAAATCAACTGGGACGCCATCGGCGCTCTCGGCGAGCTGATCGGCGCTTTGGGTCAAATTTTGATCGCAATTTTGGGCGTTTACGTGGCTTGGCGGCAGTACGTGATCTCGAAAGATTTGACGATTCAGCAAAACAGAATTACGCAGCAGCAAACGATCGATGCTTATTTTCAAGGGGTTTCGGACTTAGCCCTTGACGAACAAGGGTTTTTGGAAGACTGGCCGCAGGAAAGGGCGATCGCAGAAGGTCGCACGGCTGCGATTATGAGCAGTGTAGATGCTGAAGGTAAAGCTAAAATTCTGCGGTTTTTGTCGCAGTCTAGATTGGTTACTCCTCTGAAGCGCGATCGGCTTTTAGGCCGCCCCATCCTGGACGGTGACGGCGGCTACGCTGAAGATAGAGATCACGGTATCCGTGTTATCGATCTCAATGTCATGTTAGCGGGTGCTGACCTGGCTGGCACTGATTTGCGGTGGACGGATTTGAGCGAAGCCAACCTCGTCCGCGCCAATCTCAGCAAGTGCGATTTAGTGAAAGCCAACCTCTCCCGCGCTGTCTTGTACGACGCCAATCTTGCTCGCGCCGACATGAGAGGCGCCGCATTATTCTACGGCTCGGCAGAAACTGCATCTCCCCGCAGCCGTACCGAATTTCCCAACTATCAAACGGGTGAACATACCGGCGCTGTGGTTGAACATGCTGATTTCACCGGTGTCAAGCGGCTGTCGGACGAGCAGCGCTATTACTGCTGCGCTTGGTGTGGCTCGAAGTCGAGAGAGACTATTCCCGGTGGCTGCGAAGGGATTCCCAATAAACTCGGACGTTAAAATTAGTAGTACGCCTGTACTTACGTATATATTTGGCGATCGCTCGGCAGCGGACTATACTTTAATTTTAAATCTACAGTCTTGCGCTGTTTTAGCCATGGCAAATACGGATTTAGGGATAGAAGTAATTCCGCGCCTGGAGCGATCCAAAAGCAGGGACGGGTTAATTTTTGTAATTGCTATGTGGTTTCTGAGCCGATCGATAATTGCGATCGGGATGCAGCTAATTACTCCTTTAGTCTGCAAAAACCCGCCCCTGTATGATCCCCGGCCACCTCTGGATTTTGTAAGCGGCTTCCTTCCCAAAAGTGGCTGGGAACAGTTTTCGCACTGGGACGGTAAATGGTACGTCGAAATCGCTAATTTAGGCTACAGCTATGCAGAGGACGAGCAGCAGCATTCTGTAGCTTTTTATCCCCTATTTCCTTTGCTGATACGCGGGTTGACGACTCTTGGAATGCAAGTGGAATTAGCAGGGGCACTAATTAATAGTTGAGCGTTCTTGGGGGCATTATTGGTGGTTGCAAGCTGTTAGTAAAGTTGCGATGGCTTTGGGCGCTGGCTATTTGTTGTCGTAGTTGCGAAAAAGGCTGAGCATTACAGTCGTCTGTTTCGGTTTTTGCTCTTTAGCACTACTAATAAACTCCGGTGCTCTGCAATCGCTTCACCGATACGCTTACGGCATTGTGTCGTTCTAGATGGGACTCGGTTTAGTGTTGAGTAGTCAGCCGCGTTGGGGATATGCTGTTATGACATTATTTGCTATATTCCTGCTGTACATGAGTGTTAAACTTGCTGCGTGGGCGTAGGAAGCTTAAGATAATTATCCATCTTTTTTGCCCAAACTTAATTTACTCTATTTCCCAAGCTGCCTGAAAAAAGTCTCTTTCACACAGCATAGCGTAGCGATAGGTTGCTTCTACTTCCGGCCCAGCTTCTGCGTAGCGATCGACCAAACTTTCCAGCCGTTTTGCTAAAAACTCAAAATCAGGGCTGTTATAGGTGGAAATCCAGTCGCTAAAGGCGTGTTCCGGTATATGAGGTTTAGCTAGCTGCTGTCCCAAAAAAGCATACAACCGCAAGCAAGGAGTCATCGCGGCTACTGTCAAACCGACACCGCTTCCCCAGGCTGTCGCTAATAAAAAATCTGTGTAGCGGCGGGTAGCGATTCCCGGTTTAGCCTCTTGCAAGTTTACCCCCCATTTGCCTGCATATCCTTGATGCAACCGAAGTTCTTCTAAAACACCGCTGCCGAGATTGTGGAGGATTTCAAACCCATCCCAGTCGGGTGCTTTTGCTGCAGCGATACTGTAAGCGCGAGCGAAGGCTCCCAGAAAAAATGCGTCTTGTGCAACGTAATATGCAAAACTATTTTGGGGGAGGCTGCCGTCAGCAAGGCCTCTGACAAAGGGATGTTGCAGACAAGCTTCGCTTAAGTCTTGATTTGCTTGCCACAGATAATTGGAATTTGTCATGCAATTTTTAATCGAGGGGTTATGATTGTGATTTTTATAGTCTGAACTAAACATCTATGATAACAAATATTTTCCGGCGTGCGTCAGTCTTCTGGTGTCTTTATTTTTCGTATTTAAGAAAATAGATAAGTTTGGGTACGCTGCTATTTTGTCGGCTGCTGTTGTCTGGCTCAAAGAGCGAAATTACGTGCCGAATCTCTGTCGTGAAGCAGCCAGCGTGTTTGGGGAAAAAGAAACTTTTGATTTAAGGCTTGAAAAGCCGATTTTTAAACATAAACAGCAATGAACGATACACCTAAGTATTCTTTGGTAATTCCTATCTATAACGAAGAAGAAAATCTCGCTGAATTGTATCGGCGAATTAGTGCCGTGATGGATCGGCTAGACGGCCCAGTAGAATTAATTTTAATTAATGATGGTAGCCGCGATCGCTCTCTCGAACTTTTGCGAGAATTGCACGAAAAAGATTCGCGAATTTGCTACCTTAGTTTTGCTCGCAATTTCGGCCATCAAATAGCTGTAACTGCTGGTTTAAACTTTTCTAGTGGTAAAGTTGTAGTCATCATGGACGGGGATTTGCAAGACCCGCCAGAGCTAATTATAGATATGGTAGAACAGTGGCGGCAGGGCTATCAAGTTGTTTACGCTCAGCGCACTCACCGCCGTCAAGAAGGTTGGTTTAAGCGGTTGCCCGCTTATATGTATTATCGCATTTTGCGGAATCTTGCTGATGTTGATATTCCCATAGATACGGGAGATTTTTGTTTGATGGATAGGTGCGTGGTGGACGTGCTCAATGCGATGCCTGAACGCAACCGCTACATTCGGGGACTGCGCGCTTGGATTGGTTTTAAACAAACGGCGGTTAAGTTTGAACGCGATCCGCGTTTTGCTGGCGATGTTAAGTATACCTTCAGTAAATCTTTTGCTTTGGCGATGAACGGTTTAGTGTCTTTTTCAAAGGTTCCTCTGCAACTGTCGATTTATTTGGGTTTGTTTTCGGCTTTCGTGTCTGTTTTGATGGCTTTTTTGGTTTTGTATTGGCGTCTTTTCTCTGCGGGTTCGGCATTAACTGGTTTGACAATTGTGATTATGGCGGTTTTCTTTTTGGGTGCGGTGCAGTTGGTTAGTATTGGGATTTTGGGCCAGTATATAGGGCGTATTTACGAGGAGGTGAAGGGCCGGCCGCTTTATACTTTGGCAGAAGTGGCTGGTTTTGGCGATCGACACCGATCGCCAAAATAATTTTAGCAAACAACTGTTAACTCATCGTGCCTAAATTATCTAATTTATGAGATTATTTAAGATCGTAAAATCTTCTCAAGACTCATGTTTAAACTTTACGAGTATTCCTCCTCGGGCAATTGCTATAAAGTTCGCTTGCTCTTAACTCAGCTCAATATGGCGTTCGATCGCACAGAAATTGATATTCTCCAAGGAAAAAGCCGCACACCTGAATTTTTGGTCAAAAATCCCAATGGCCGCATTCCGGTGTTAGAAATCGCACCGGGTAAATTTCTGTTTGAATCGAATGCGATTATGTTTTACTTGAGCGAAGAAACTGAGTTTTTCCCCACGGATAAATTTGAACGCGCTCAAGTCATGCAGTGGTTGTTTTTTGAACAGTACAGTCACGAACCTTTTATTGCTACTTCTCGTTTTTGGTATATGACAGGGAAAGCAGAAGAATATCAGGAAGCACTCCAACAAAAACAAGCACCGGGTTATGCTGCTTTGGGGCTGATGGAACAGCATTTAGCAAACCATGCTTTTTTTGTAGGCGATCGCTATACAATTGCTGACATCGGTTTATTTGCTTACACTCACGTTGCTGACGAAGGCGGATTTGATTTAACCAGATTCCCGGCAATTCAAACTTGGATCGATCGCGTCAAGAATCAGGCTCGATATATTAGCATAACCCAATGAAATTTAATTTAAATGAGGCTAAAAATACTATACGTCTATAAGATTACCGTCACATTTCTCAGTTGTCTAAAGTAATAAGTGATGCGCCTTGACGACTAAAATTTTACGCGGCTGTAAAACACTCGTTAAGCGTATTGCTCGGTGGAAAGAAAACTAGCTCGACGTTGAGTTACTCGGGCTGCTCTTCCTCTGTGTCGGCAATGGCTCGTTTCGTGGCAAAGCCGTTGAGAATGATGCCTCGAATCAGCGATACTTCGGCATCCAGGCTTTTGGCGCGGCGCGATCTTCGTATTTTGCGGCCGGACTTTGTAAATTGTAATTTCCCATTTGCTCAGACAATTGACGCAAAAACGTGACCTTTTCCTCCATTATTTGAGTCCGCCTGCCGAAGTTCCAATAACGATAATGTCGTGTCCCGGCATAAATTCCTTTTTTAAGTGAGTGATTGAAAACCGGCCAAGGTTATCTATATTTTTTGAATTTTTTAGCAGAACTTGGCTGAGGTTTAGCAGCAGTAACAAAATGGTAGTTAAGACTAAAACCTGTATTTTACAGTGCTTTGACTTCTAAATATTTTTGCTAGTACGCATAAGTATATAGGGTAAGGCAGAGCTGGAATCCATTGAAATATTGTTCAAGTCAACTTAACAAAAGCCCTTATCGACCAAAAGATTTCTCTTGCTAAACATAAGTCTCTCAGCAACTAGGCCAACTAACAGGGAAATTTAGGCAACTTAATGATGAAGCTTGTCCCCTTGCCCTCTGCACTTTCAACTTCCAGTGTCCCTTTATGCGCCTCAGTAATATTTTTTGCTAAAAATAATCCTAATCCCCAGCCTGTTTGCTCCTCGGCAGAAATGGTTCGACGAAATTGTTGAAATAGGATGGATTGAGCGTCTAGGGCGATCGGATTGCCTTCATTATGGATAGTAAGGCTGATCTGGGTTTCAGTTTGCTGGAGTGTGAGTGTAATCGGCGTACTAGGCGCACCATATTTCACAGCGTTAATTGCTAAATTTTCAATCACCCGCCGTATTTCTTTACGGCTGCAAAAAGCCCAGATATCAGGGTCAGAAACCACAACAAACCGCTCTCCATAGGCGAAGCTCAAATCTTCTACTACCTCTTGGACTAGCATCTGAAAATCGCATTCTTCAAGTTCAATCTTTAAGCTCTGCCCTGCCCGCAGCCGGCTCGCATCAAGCAGATTTTGAATCATCGAATCCAGGCGATTGATCGCACCCAGCATCCTCGCGGCCACATCCATGTGGGTATCTCCTCGTTCCAGCCGCCGCAGAGTCAGTTGAGTTCCCATTTTTACGACATTGATGGGATTTCTGAGGTCGTGAGTTAGCGTCACCATAAATAGTTCTTGAATATCTCTCAGCGTTTCGGAGAATTGAGTGGCCGCGTCATTAACAGCTTGCTCAATGGAGCCGATAATAATGTCTCGATCCTGCACTCCTAAAGGTGCTTCTTCTTCTAAAACTTGAAATATTACTTGACGCAGGAGGTGATACTCGAAAATTAGGTGAGTCATGGAGTAGTCAGCATACCCCGCCCGTTCCTGCCCATGCAGCCTGCCAATCCGCGTACTTTCTACCTCGTCGGCTGTGATTCGGGCAGATGTCCTAACAATTCTGTTTGAGAGTTCATCTACCAGTTGGTTTAAGTACAGAGGTAGGGAATCTTGCAAGACAAGAGAAGTTTGATGCGTTGATGCACCAACTTCCTCACGCGCCCGCTTCTCCCACATCCCCATAATTTTTTCAGAATTTTGTTTAAGACGGTCAGACGCTTCGTTGGACATCGTTTCTGATTTTCTTGAGGACTGGTTGTTGAGACAAGATTTTCTCCCTTATTTATAAGGCAGCGCAAGCAATCTTGCAAGTATAGAGGCAGCCTCAGCCTTTAACAGGTTAGCAAGTAACAGGTCTCAATCTCCTCGTGAAACAGGCTTGAATATCAGTTCCCATGGCGGTAATTTCTACCGACACGGCTTGAATTGATTTTGCACTCGCTAGTTCTGCTTCCTCATTCTCGGCATTCTGACTCACCAATAAATTTGATGCCAAAATCCTAGATAAAGACGATCCAAATGGTGATGCCATCGCTTCTCGTAGAGAATTCAGTCCCCAAATTAGGTCAACATTTAGATGCCAAAGATTACATCTGTTCGAGTTATATTCCTCTGGTTTCCTGCTGCCAATTAGATTGCACTTAGACACACTTTTTTGATGCTGGGCAACTAACTCATTTTCTCCCACCATGTCCGTAGTTTCGGCGTTTGAGGGGTAATCACTTCAAAATCTGGAGTTTGGGAAATGTAGATAAAGATGGGAATCACGTAGAAATTAGCAATGCTCGCTTCGCTGCCGAGCAGATAGGGGCTACCCGCAGCTAGCGACTCGATCGCCTCTATAGCAGTTTGTGCAGGCGCGATCGCATTTTTGGCTGTAGCCTCATCTGTTTGGCCGCCCTGACTCGGCACAATCAGTCGCTCAATCACAATAGTTCCAATGGCAGGGCGATAGAAATAGCTATAAATAATCGCCCAGATTTGACGCATCCTAGCTTGGAACAATGAATCGGAAAAGCTCAATTTGCGATCTGCTTTAGGGAATGGGCACGGAAATGGAAGATCAGCTTCAATAGTGGTATAAAAGTAATGATGGCGATGGAGCTCGCCGAAACCGCCCTTCGTTATTAATAATCTTCATAACGTTTAAAAGGCTGATGGCTCCTACTGTTCCGACTTGTGGCGGAAGGGTAGGATAGTGCGGATGCCTCGATCGATCTTTCCCCTACAAGTCACCTTCATCGATTCAGCTTCAAGGTGGCGTGATGTTAGAAAGTATTATCTGGATTTTATTAATGGGCTTTTTTGTCGGGCAGATTGCTCGACGGCTGAAAGCTCCAGCACTCGTAGGTATGGTGCTGGTGGGCATTTTATTAGGCCCGCAACTGGGGAATGTCATTAGCCCAGAGGTTTTGGGCGCTGCGAATTCCCTTCGCACCATTGCCGTGATGGTGATTTTGATGAAGGCGGGGTTAGGACTCGATCGCGAAAAGCTATCCCAACAGGGAACCGTGGCGCTGCGATTAGGCTTTCTGCCTGCAGCTTGCGAGGCTATCTCTATTGCTGTCGCCGCGATGTGGCTACTTCAGTTTGATTTTTTGACGGGGCTACTGCTAGGCTGCATCATTGGCGCGGAATCTCCAGCAGTAATTGTTCCCGGAATGCTGCGGTTAAAAAGTCTAGGTTGGGGAGTAAAAAAAGGAATTCCCGATGCGATTCTGACTGGAAGTGCCTTGTCAGATGTATTGCTTTTGCTGGTGTTTAGCCTACTGCTAGCATTTCTGTCCCAAGGGAAAGCTACAGCCATTACCTTACTAGGAATCACCCTCAGCCCTCTGCAATTGCTGCCATTTCAAATCCTCATCCAAATTAGCTTGGGGGTGCTGTTGGGATGGGTGACTGCTCGAATTTTGGTGTCACTATTAGTCAAGCAAAACTGGACTCAAACTGCGGTTCAGGACTCCCTAGTGGCTGCTGGCTTTGCCCTAGGGCTGGTAGTATCAGCCGAACATATTCCGGTTTTCTCTGGCTATTTGGCTGTCATGGCGGCGGGGTTTTTCCTGATTGAGTTCGATGCGCCTTTAGCACGAAGATTGCGGGGTGGCTTTGACAGTTTGTGGACGATCGCGGAAATTATTTTGTTTGTGCTGCTGGGAGCCAGTATTCAACTTAATGTCTTAGGAAATACATTGCTGGTTGGTCTGTTGGTGTTGGCGATCGGGACTCTAATTGGGCGATCGCTCGGTTGGTATCTTTCCACTTTAGGTAGTAATTGGACTGGGAAAGAACGGCTGTTTTTGCTAGCAGGAAATTCCGCTAAGGCAACGGTACAGGCGGCGATAGGGGCGATTCCCCTAGCTCAGGGCATTGCTGGTGGCGAGACGATTTTGGCGATCGCAGCTCTCTCAATTTTAGTAACCGCTCCCTTGGGTGCTTGGGCAATTCCTACCTTTGCTCCCAAACTATTAGAAAAAGGCGAAGTTGACCCGACCAAAGTAGCTATTTCCGGTCGTCCAGTTTTTCTCGCAGCAGTAGACGCTTCCCCTCTAACAACAGATGTTTTAACTAAGACCGCAGACTTAGCTCGGCGCAGTGATGGAGATGTGATTGTTTTGTATGTAGATAATCTGGGGGATAAAAGCACCAACTTACTATTACAACAACAAGCACAACGAATATTATCAGATATTCGCCATGAGTTCCTGAGTCTTTCGGGTACAGTTCCAGAGGAGATTATCCGCGTGGCGCAAGCTCGGCAAGTGACATATATTGCGATCGGAAAACGAGGGCATCAACCTTGGGAAGAAGTGCTAGTAGGTTCGGTTTCTCAAGCCGTCTTAGAAACCAGTCCTATTCCTGTCATCTTGGTGGAATCTAGTTACAAGTAATCCCAAATATGGGTTTTATATCCCCTTGATACTCTTCTCCCCTCTCTGCGTCCTCTGCGCCCTCTGCGGTTCATAAACAAGGCCGTAATTAACGCAGATTTAGGCTCGATCGCAACGAGCCTAAATTTATCCAAAAGAATCATTCCTTATGAAAAGTCTCCCTCAAATTGAGCAGTTCACAGTCATTCTGCAACTCAGCAAGTGGTTCATTATTTCTTGTATCGTTGGTATGCTTTCCGGCCTTGGTTCCGCCGCTCTCCTCGCATCTTTAGAATGGGCAACCAATTGGCGAGAATCTCATTTATGGGCGATCGCCTTACTACCCCTAGGTGGATTCTTCAGCGGTTGGATTTATCATAAATATGGCAAAAAAGTAGAAGCCGGAAATAATCTTTTACTCGAAGAGATTCATCATCCCCAAAGCATTATTCCCTTACGAATGGCTCCTATGGTGCTGTTAGGGACAGATTTAACCCATTTATTTGGAGGTTCAGCAGGTCGGGAAGGGACAGCCCTACAAATTGCGGCATCCCTTGCCGATCAGTTGACTAAAATATTCCACTTTAAACCCAGGGAGCGCCGAACTTTATTAATGGCGGGGATTAGTGGAGGATTTGCTTCGGTTTTTGGAACTCCCTTAGCTGGAACTATCTTTGGTTTAGAGGTTTTAGCGATTGGTACGATTAACCATAATGCTCTTTTTCCCTGTTTAGTTGCAGCAGTGGTGGGCGATCGCATTACCTTAAATCTGGGGTTGCATCACACCGCATACCGCCACGCTCCGCTTGTACCAATGATAACTCCAATGGGGCTAGTTTATGCAATTATAGCTGGCATAATTTTCGGCATTGTAGCGATGATTTTTGCGAAACTAACTCATCAAATTAGCCACTTCTTTAAAGCCCAGATATCCTACCCTCCTTTACGTCCGGCAATCGGCGGTGTTATTGTCGCCTTGACTGTTTGGGCGATCGGCTCAACTAAGTATATCGGTCTTGGTATTCCTACCATTGTCGATGCGTTTTACACTCAGTTACCGCCTTGGGATTTTGCGGCAAAAATAGGTTTAACGGCGTTGACATTAGGGGCTGGTTTTAAGGGCGGTGAAGTTACTCCTCTATTTTTTATTGGCGCAACATTAGGCAATGCTTTGTCATTAATCTTGGGATTACCAGCACCTTTATTGGCAGGAATGGGATTTGTGGGAGTCTTTGGTGGCGCTGCCAATACCCCGATCGCTGCAACTTTAATGGGAATTGAACTTTTTGGACTAGAATCTGGGGTGTTTGTGGCGATCGCTTGTGTGATGAGCTACCTTTTTTCAGGTGATGCTGGCATCTATAGCTCACAGCGTCTTGGCGCTGGTAAATACCATTTTATGCCCACAAAAAAAGGGTCAAACTAGGAAAAATCCGCCCCGAAAATAGCTCCAAAATCCGAATAAGATGTTAAAATAATTAATTAATTTCATGACTTACATTAATAGCAGAAACTATTGATTTTTGGAGCGCAGTCACGTCAGCGCGATCGAGGATTTTTCTCTGTCAAGTTCATCGCCCCAATGAATTATTTGATTGTTACGCAGCAAGATACCACTACTTGACATCTTTGCGGTCTAACTCGTCCGCAATGCCTTCCTGGCTGCCACGTTCAATCATATCTGCCTGAGACCTTAATGCGGTTTAGTCTAGTGTCCGGTGAGTAAAGAAAGCGATCGCCCAAAAAAATCCTTGTTTAGGTAAAATGACAGCGATCGCCTATTTCCTCCCCATAGTTTCTCCCAGTTAATTTAGGCAGACCAAGATTCGCGAAAGTCAGCATAGAGGGTCAATCCACCATCAATATAGAGCGTTTGTCCCGTAATGTAAGCCGCTTCATCTGATGCCAGAAATGCCGCTGCTGCAGCCATTTCCTCCGATGTGCCTGCCCGCCCCATTCGGATATGGCTTTCAACCACTGCCTTTTGTTCTGGATTGTCCGTCCAGCTTTCATTAATCGGTGTAATCGTCGCACCGGGCGCAATAGCATTGACGCGGATGCCTCGGTTTGCGTATTCCAACGCTAGGGTTTTAGTCAGATTTCCCATGCCGCCTTTGCTGATGGAATAGCTGATATACATCGGGCGGGGAATGATTTCATGCACACTCGAAATATTGATAATCACCCCAGAGCGCTGCTGCTCTAACAGATGCTTAATGGTTTCCCGCGCACAGAGATATGCACCTCGCAAATTGACGCCAATTACGCGATCGAATTCATCGGTTGGCACTTCATGGGAGGCGCTTTCTGTTTGAATCCCAGCATTATTAATCAGGATATCCAGACTACCAAATTTATCAATGACACTATTCACCATACGAAGGATGTCGTCTTCTTTGGAGACATCTCCCTGAACTAATAGCGTTTCAACCCCGCATTCCGATGCTTGTCCACAGGCTTTTTGCAGAGCTATTTCTTCAGTATCTTCTGCCTCTTCTAAGCTTTTGCGATAGTTAACGGCAATGTTGCAACCTTCTTGAGCGAGACGAATGGCGATCGCCTGCCCAATGCCTGAACTCGCTCCAGTAATTAGTGCGTTTTTTCCTTTTAAACCTTTCATAATTGCTCTCCCAGAGATTTAAAACAAAATATTTTAACCGAAACCTCAAGCCAACTAGCTTCAACATCAACCAGAAGGTTGTTCTGTCTTTTCCCCACGCATTTCATCAATATCCAGGATGCCGATCACCGCGCCCGCGATCGGGAGCGACAGAAAAACCCCGACCAATCCAGCGACTCGCGCCCCCACTAATAGCGCAAAGAACATAATGACTGGATTTATATTAATGGAGCCTTGCATAATATAATACGGGGCATGAGTAAGTTTTCTTCAACCTGCTGTAAAACAATGCAACCCACTCAAACTTTCAAACTGAGCAGAATTCTTTGAGGCAGAATAATCAGGCAGATTAGGCTAATCCCAATCGTTGCGCCAATACCGGGAATCAGGTCAAATGCGCCTGCGACTGCAGCCCTAACCAGTGCATAGGAATATCCCGAAAAATAAACACCACAAAGGTAGAGATGCCGAAGAAGATTGATAACAGCAACCGACCCCAAAAGAAACCCAGAAAGTTCTTTTGAATTGCCCTGGTCAAATCATCGCGTAAGCCGGGTGGAAAGAGCCTCACGATCAGATTCCCTAGTCGTCTACCATCTAGCAGCCTAAAGAAGCTAACCACCGCAATCACAATCACATCTAGCAAATTGAATAACAGATTTTGCACTGTGGAAAAACCCATGCCAATGATGCCGAGAACTTGTTCGCGCAGTTGTGCCTCAAAGGTGCTGAAATCGAGCGTAATATTGCGCTTTAGCAGAAAGGATTGAAGTGTTTCCAACAGTGCGATCGCCTAGACTAAAAATTGAGGAGCCTGTTCTAATAAATGCTGTGCTTGGGAAAGGGTAGCTAATCCTTACTTTGCCCTTAACCCACCTAGAAGCTAAAAGGCCAGTAAAAACACCAGCACTACCCCTACCCAACGAGGGATGAAATGAGATACAAATGTGACGGGAGGGTTCAGCAGAAAGGCGAGAATAGCTGCAAAAATAAAAACAATCAGAACCCTTTCAAAATATGCTAACGCCTGCACGATCGCCCAGCCAACCGTCAATAGTAGCAGGTAGCGAATGAGTTGAGAATTGTTCAGGTGTTCCCACATCCGATTGGTGTTAATTTTTGGATTGTCCATTACAGCCTGTCAACCTCTCCACCGTTCCTCATCCGCCTGATTAAAGGTTTTGCTATACCTTATTGATTTGATTTATGCTTACCTAATTATTGAAGTTTCCACGCAATTAGACCAACAAGTGCAATCAGACCTAATGCTCTACGAAAGTAATTAACGCCTTGGAATAATTCTTCCCAAGCCCAAGTAAACAAAGAGCCAAAGGCTAGTATCTGCAACCCTGAATTAATTTGACCTGTTGTAACAATGAGCGTTAATAAAGTAGCTACAATCCCGACACTCAGTGGTAGATTGGGCATCTGAGCTATAACAATTTGGCCTTCGCTGTCCCGGAATGTGCGATCGAACAATGTGTTTTCCATGAGTTTCTCGTGTCAATCTAATAAATAGAACCAGGTTAACCTTCAATACTGCGAGCCTTGTTGGGAACGATACTACAAGCTTTAGAGGACAAGGATCATAAAAAACTCGAATTAAATGCAAGTCAGAAGTGGAGATGACATTGATTTAATTATCCACAGTGGCTCAAAGTGAGAGATAATTAGCCACTGAACCCTAGAATAACTGTTAAGAATTTGAACAGTTAAATATGGGATTTATCCTGAATCGAGTTTTTTTGATTCCCTATCATGAATTTATTTGGCTTGTTTTTACCATCCTTTTAAAGGCTTTTTATTGGAGTGGCTAGAGGGTAGTTTTATAGTAAAATTCAAAATTTTAAATATCATCTCTCGGTTGGAATAGTTTAGAGTAAAAGGTTATCTATAATTGGACAGACATCATCGTTTCTCTAGTATCGCATCGAGAGCGATCGACTTCATGCTCAAATCCAAGGTCAGCAATTCACAGGTCTAAACCTTTTCGTCAAGCAGGCTTGAACCTTGGCAGTGCAGTAATTTCTGTTTCCACAGCTTGAATTGATTGTGTAGCCGCTATTTCTGCTCGATCGCTCTCAGCATCCTGACTCACAAAAAATGTGGTCAGCGCTGCTGTCAAATAACCACATACGCCGATCGCACACAACGCCAGGAAAAAACAAAGCACCTGCCCTTGGGCTGTTTTCGGAAACTAATCAGAGGCGATCGTGCTCATCAACATTCCCGTCAACCACAGCGCAGTGCCATAGTCATTAATGCCAGCACTACCATTAGGAAATTCGCACTCAAACGCCTAACTTCCAGCCACTCCAATTAGGGTGACGATCGCTATCAGTTTACAGAAGAATCCAGAATTCAGGAGCCAAAATGGATTCTGTGCGACAGGATGGAGAATCGAGGTTGAAAACCCCTGGGGGGGCGACAAAGAGGCTTAGGAGATAGATCGAATCAGGGTTGCAGCCCGCATACCTTGTTGATAAAAGCGGCGTTTATTTCGAGTTAACTTGATTAACTGTTCCACCTCCAAAGAATATTGTTCGAGATAATTAACCCACTTTTCTCCATTTGGCGCCAACACCAAATGTACTCCGTCTTCGATATTTTTTTTATGTTATTGACGCCGAAATACATATTTTTCTACCTGCTTTTTCCGAAGTTCAATGCCTTCAAATATTGCCAAACTGTAGGCGAGTGTCACGAGCAGAATTATGTTAATCAATCGGTTCCATTTTAAGCTAGTTCTTTCCATATCGTAGCCTCCTGTTTGACAATCTCGAAACATTTCTTCAATCCTCATCCGTTGCTTGTAAGCATCGTGAAGCGAAGCTATCCCGCAGGGAATCGCTGTCGGCAATGACCCTAAACCTGTGAGAATAAACCACGCTTCATCTACCTACCATGTCCCAGAGTTTCTTTTCCACTTACAAGCAACATCAAATCCAGTTGCCGGTTTAGTTTTTCTCACTCTTTTACATTGAAAATATCAAGAGGTTCCACAGCATGATTTCTAATTCATCTAACCGCTGCCAAACTAAATGTTCTATTTCGATACAATGATTCCTCTTGAGTCTTAATTAAACCAAAAGACACACCCTTTTCCTTCAGCCAGTTTCCTAAGTCGAACTCGCAAAATTCCCGGTTTCCTAAAACGATGACTTTATCTTCTGAAAATAATGGTAAAACTTGCCGTAGATTTGTAGTTTGTTCCTCGAAGTTGCTGCTGCCCAAATTGGGCAACAATGACCAGTATAATGGAATTGCTCTTCGCTTCCAGATTAAGCTAACTAACCATGAAGAGATTAATACACCCATTGACTGCGCTCGCTTGCGATTGATAAGCTTTGACCAACACGGCAATAAGTGCTCAACCAATAAGTAATTAATGGGAACCAAATTAATTCGAGCGTTAAGTTCCGTAAATCTAAAAATTTTTGTAATTTACGACGCCGACTTTCGGCTGTAATTAGACAGGGAAATACTCGGGGGAGCCGATCTCATCTCACTTGTTTTTCAGATTGCATCAAGGATAGCAAGGTTTTCATCACAAAAAACTGAGATGGCGTCAGGTATTTTTGTAAATGAGTCTGGTAGAATCTTCGTATCATTATTTTTTTGGATAAGCAAGCGTGTAACAATTCTGCTGCCTATTTTTTTTTACCACCAGTTAACTCAATCCTTACTAACTATGGGTTTCCGGCGGTTTGTCACCCCCCCAGGAGGCACAATATTCATCAATAAAATTGATGGTGGGTAGAGATGGGCGGGCTTCATCCATAGACAGCAACTGAGTTGGGGTCATTGTCGGCTATTATACTCCCATCAGAGTGACACAAGAGCAATAAATTGCCTATTGAAATTGTCGAAAGGCTTGTGGGGTATGAGGTGTAGGCTGTAGGCGCATGCAAATTAAATTCCTATTAACTTATGCTAGGTATCAATTTCGGGAGAAGTCACTATGCTTGGTAAATCAAGGATGCCCTTATCACCTAGACTTTTCACAAAAATTTCCCTACAAATAATGCTAATTGTTCCATTTGTTGTCCAAACAGTTGGAGCAGTGGCTGTTGTTGGTTATCTTTCCTATAGAAACGGTCAAAAAGCAGTAAATGATGTAGCTACTCAGTTGCGGAATGATATTAGCGATCGCATCCAGGAAAATCTAACTTATCTGGTTGCTATTCCCTTTCAAACCTTTGAAAGCTATGATGCAACTCTGAGCCAAAACCGCATCGATCTTAATAATGGGAGAGATGTAGAGAAGTTTCTATGGAAACAACTCCCAGCCTTTCCCCATGTTGCTGCCACAGTTTTTGTTAACGCCAATCAGGAGTTTTTTGGGGCTGAGCGGCAGGAGGATGGCGCGCTCGTCATCCGTGCTTCGGAGGTAGAAAATAACCACACTTTGACTACCTATACCAGCAGTCCAGAGGGGGAACGCCGGGAAATTACCAACGCCGGGAAACCTAACTGGGACCCCCGCAAACGCCCCTACTATAAAATTCCAGTCCAGAAAAAGCAAGCTGTTTGGGGAACAGTGTATCCCCACATTACAGGTGAATTCCTATACATTGCGGCTGGCAAACCCATATATACCAAGAAGACAGGAGATCTCCAAGGAGTCTGGATGACAAGCTTAAATCTGGTAATGTTTGGGGATTTTTTAAGCAAGCTCAAAATCGGTAAAACTGGGCAAAGTTTTATTCTGGAACGTTCTGGAGAAATGATTGCCACCTCTACAGAAGAAAAGCCCTTTAAAAATTACCCAGAAAAGGTTGTCGAACTGCCAGAGCAACGAGTTGAACGACTCAACGTTGTCAATAGTAGCAATGCCATCACCCAAAAAGCAAGTCAAGCTTTGCTAGAGCAGTTTCATGATTTTCAAAATATCCAAGCATCTCATCAACTGAAGTTTACCGTCGATGGTAAAAATTATTTCGTCCAAGTCGCTCCTTTTCGAGATAGTAAAGGTATTGACTGGTTGGTGGTGGTGACTATTCCAGAAGCAGACTTTATGAATCAGATTAATGCCAATACTCAGACTACAATCCTGCTCTGTTTAGCCACTTTGATTATGGCAATTTTGTTGGGTATCCTGACCGCTCGCCGGATTATCCGTCCTGTGGAGCGGATCACCACTGCTTCGGAAGCGATTGCTGAGGGCAATCTCAACCAACAAGTGGAGGTTAGTTCGATCATTGAACTTGGCAAATTAGCCAACGTTTTTAACGCCATGACCAAACAACTGAAGGATTCTCTAGATGCCCTCCATTTGGCCAATGAAGAGTTGGAAGCTAGAGTGGAGCAAAGAACTGGAGAACTGCGCCAAGAAAAAGAAAAGTCAGAACAATTACTTTTGAATATCTTACCTGCGGAAATTGCCGATCGCCTCATGCGGACTAATGAATCCCCTGCTGAACATTTTGAAGAAGCCACGATTTTGTTTGCGGATATCGTAGGTTTTACCAGTATCTCGGCACGGATAGAGCCGTTGCAATTGGTAGCAGGTTTGAACCAAATTTTCTCTGCCTTCGATCAACTCACTGAAAAGTATGGCTTAGAGAAAATTAAAACCATTGGGGATGCCTACATGGTAGTTGGTGGTTTACCCGCTTCTCGACCGGATCATTGCGAAGCGATCGCCAACATGGCGTTGGATATGCAAGCCTATATGGAAAACGTGAAGAATATTTTTGGGGAATCTCTACAAATTCGGATCGGGATTAATACGGGTCCTGTAATTGCGGGAGTAATTGGGATTAAGAAATTTATCTATGACCTCTGGGGTGATGCGGTGAATATCGCCTCAAGGATGGAATCCCACGGCAAACCGGGATACATTCAAGTCACCGATGCGACTTATCTCAAATTACAGAATAAATATTTACTAGAGCCAAGGGGTACGATCGAGGTCAAGGGAAGAGGAGAAATGATGACCTATTGGCTTTTGGGTCGGCGGGAAGGAATATTAGCCGCTAGCACTGGAGAGGTGAATAAGTGTTAAAATAACGTTAAGTAAGGGTTAGTTTAACTCAATAGATCTCTCAATATTTTGGTCTAATTATCAACAATAAATATCTCAAAGTCTGGTTTTATCGTACATACTAGCTAATTTAGGATGATTGCATTTACGGCCTTGAGCTTAAATACACAGAGGCTTCGGTTGTTTTCGGAGATGTCTAGAGTTTTTCCTCACCGCACCTCATAAATAATTAGACTTTAAATAATTATGGCTTACAGCTAGATAGTTTTCCTAACCCACAGGCATTTTCCTGGATTCCATTCAAATTACATAAAAAACTCTCCATGCCTTTTTCCGCTTCTGCTTCAAAACCGCTAAATTCTCGCTTTTCTTTTACCTTTAACACTCAATTGCTTAGTAATTGATGTATAATAATGCAAAACAAAAATTAGATTAATTACAAAAAAAACTAAAGTTAAAACAAAGGTAAAAAAAGACGTAAACGACAACCTTGAAGTCATCGTAAACATCGCCAAAATGATTGAGCAAAGCCCAAAACCGGAAGCAAAAGAACTTAAAAGCAGCAACCGCACCTTAGACATAGTTTAATTTAAAGATTATCAGTAAAATGCACTCTTGGCATCTACAGAGGAGTGCCAAATGATACTTATTACTATATAGCGGAAGTGATCAGTTCCGCCAAGGGCAAAACGACTGCTTTCCTAAAAAGGTTTGAATTATACAGAAAAATATAGCCCGCGCTCTTGTAAACTCCTGTTGCTCGACTTAATATCAATCAAAGGAATTCCCCAGCCTCCGCGAGCATTCCACCTTTCGCGGTACAGTCACCGCAGCCGCAATCCCGCTGACAGCAAAGATTCGCTTCCAAAACCGCGCTTTCCCTGGGATTCCAAACATTGCCAAAATCCACAAACGGCGTCACCTGCAAAACTCCTTGTTTTCGGATACCGCAACTCAACTGAATCAAAAATCCCGCTATCTGCCAGGAAAGCATCCTGACGGTAGCCCCGCAATGTGTCTGAGCCTCTTATACCGAATTGTTCGATCGCCAAAAGCTCGGCCCGAACCAATGCCACATCCGATCGCACCTGCAGCAGCGTCTCACGAGCCAACAACCGCACGTACTGCAACCCCGCCCTCAAAAATTAACGGTCAGCGTCGTTCCTGCTCACGGTAGCGCCAAATGCTGCCATTCCGAGACAGAACTGCGATCGCGCCGCCAAGACATCTCTCTCTCCCCTCTGAGTAAAATCCTGAAACAGCCTCAGCGCCGCAACCCGAGTTCTACGCCGATTATCTGCTCCCGGCGACAGCGCGATCGCGATTTCTCTTCTCGGATTTTGCACGATCGGCTCGCGGTAAATCAACTGCCAACTACTTCCGCCATCGATCGACTTTTATCGTACCCGGAATCTTAGCAATTCTGCTGGCTGTGCCGGCGCGGGAAAAGCAGGCGGCAAAAGCTGTTCGCATGAAAGCAAGGGCGCTGGCCGCGCGGGTTATGGGAGGGGAGCCGGATTTGGCGGCCGCGGGTTGGGAATGGGAAATTCTTGTCTGTTTTCTCCTCGGTTCGGCAATTGAGGGAGAGTTTCTGGGGCCTCACTTTGCGTCGTTTGATCGAGCTCCGGGATGCTATTTTCTTGCTCTTTACTGCCTCTATCTGATTCTGAACCCGAGTATAAATCACGAAGCCGATCGCGATCGTCTGCTGTTTCTTGATTTAGTTTTAATTGAGACGGTAAATTATCATGCAAAATTGGCGCTTGCACCCCTGAGTCGGTACCAACCATCGACTCGCCAACACTTAGAGCTGATAGCAGTGCGGGGCAAATAGCTGCAATTGAAAAACCAAGTGCTAATGCCTTGAAAAACTTGATTTTACAAAAGCCTCTAGAAAAGTGCACGGGCATGACAGATTAGCCATATTTGATAGTTATTTACAGTTACGATCGGGCGAAGCCGACGCAACTGCAAGGAATAAAATTACTTTATCACTTTTTAAATAGTTAATTCCTTAAGTCAATATAAAGATAGTTGACAGCACTTCTATTTTGTGTAACTGACAATTGCTAAAAACACTGCGACCTCCCAAGCTAGCCCTCTTGCAAGGAATAAAATTACTTTATCACTTTTTAAATAGTTAATTCCTTAAATCAATATAAAGATAGTTGACAGAAATCCTATTTTGTGTACTTGACCATTACTTAAAAAAACTCCGACCTCCCAAGCTAGCCCTGTAGGTCGGCGGAGCATTCTATCAAACCTGCGATCTGAGAAATAGGTAAATTTGGATAGAGATTACTACATTTTATTGAGCTGCGATCGCAATTCTTCCAACTCAGCGTCAATCACCTGGCTCGACTCCGAGCTACTAGCTGCTGCCGTTTTACCCGCTGCCGGCAATTGACCTTGAGACACAGAACCCCCGGTCAGTTGAGCTTTCATCTGAGCCAACTCGTCGTCAACATCACCGCCGCTTTCGAGCAAGCGGAACTGTTCCTCTAAATTGCTGCCGCCGGCGGCCAATTCTGCCGAAGCTCCCGCGCGAGCTTCAATCTGCAAAACTTTTTCTTCCATGCGATCGAAAGCTGCCATTGAACTGCCAGTATTCAATGTGCCAATGGTATTGTTGAGCTGTTCCTGAGCCTTGGCAGCGGATATCCTCGCCTTGAGCATATCCTTCTTAGTCTTAGCTTCGGAAATTTTGCTCTCCAAACCGATCAAGTTGCGCTTGAGACTTTCCACCTGAGCCGATTGCTGATCCAGGCTGGCTTTCAGCGTAGCCGCCGTTTCAGCGTGAGACTTTTTGCGAACCAGCGCTTCCCGGGCCAAAGTCTCGTCTCCTTTTTGCAGGGCTAGCTGAGCGCGCTGCTGCCACTGGTTAGACTGAGATTCAGCTTGATTGTACTGAGTCTGGGTACGCTTTTGAGTGGCGATCGCGCTGGCAACGGCCTGACGCAACTGCACCAAGTCTTCCTGCATATCCGTAACGGACTGTTCTAAAATCTTTTCCGGGTCTTCAGCTTTGTTGACCAGATCGTTAAGATTGGCTTTGACGACTCGGCTAATGCGGTCAAATAATCCCATAATGCTATTTTTCCTGGGTGAGGTGTACGAAGTAGGCGGAAAGCAGGCTTGATAGCCCTAGCCCGCAGTTGTGAAATTCACTCTTGTCAGATTTTTAGTGCGATTTAGTTTTTGGCAATTTTTGCAGACAGATAAATCCAGTTTAAAGCGATCGAGTAATGTGATGCAGGCAAGCTTATTCATGCACCTATCTATTGAGTTTAACGTCGATCCGGGAATTCCCCAACAGGCTTCGAGCCATCTCTAGCTAGGCTGTTGAGAAGTTTTTGCTCGTCCCGACTCTTGTTCTGTTGTCTGGGGTTCAGGATGCGGGCGGCTCGCTCGACGGCAATTTGGGTGTATTCTTGCCCGGAAGCATTTGTGCTTTCATCGCCGCCAACTCGGTATCCACATCGTCGGCACCTTCGAGAGAGAGAAACTTCTTTTCTAAATCATTAGTTCCGAGTTCTGCGATTGCTTCGGAGCGAGCTTCTAGCTCCATGACTTTCTCTTCCATCCGTTCAAACGCGCTCAAAGCGCTGCCGGTACTGAGATTGCCCATCATTTCTTGAAGCCTTTCCGACGATGCGGCCGATCGAGCTCGGGCAATGTACATATCTTTTTTAGATTTTGCCTCGGAAATTTTACTTTCGAGCGCCCGCATATTTTCTTTTAGTTTAGTCACAACAACGTTCTGTTGTCCGAGACTGGCTTTCATCGCCGTTGCCGTTTCTTGATAAGATTTCTTGCGCGTCAGAGCTTCCCGCGCCAAATTTTCCTCGCCTTTTTGCAAAGCTAGCTGCGCCCGCTGATGCCATTCTGCTGCTGTAGACTCAGCTTGGGAGCACTGGCGTTCAGTGCGTTTTTGAGCTGCAATCGCTCCTGCCACAGCTTGTCTGAGCTGCACTAAATCTTCCTGCATATCCATTACAGCCTGTTCCAGAATTTTTTCTGGGTCTTCTGCAGCCCCGACCAAACTGTTAATATTGGCTCGAATCACTCGCCATAGGCGATCGAATAATCCCATTTTGCCAGTCTCCCGATTTTCAACTTTAGAATTAACACAGAGAAATCAGAATTCAAAACTAAAAATGAAAACTCATCAATCGTCTTTTTAATTTTGAATTTTGAATTTTTAATTCCCTCAAAGTTAGGTCGTCATGATTATTTTTAGGATGGGTAGGGCGCGAGCATTACCCATCAAAACTGAGCAATTGTTGGGTGAAGCGAAACGGAGGGTTCGTGCCTCGGGCCCAACCTACTCCCCGATCATCAGTTTAATTGTCTTTGCCTAATTTATGGCTGATAGTATTGTGGCTTCACCCCTTTTTCTTGGAGTTCTTTCACCAAACGTTCTGCTGAGGCAGCATCGTTCAAAGCCCCCATTTGGATCTTGACACCCTTTGAGAAGTTCCGCACGTAGGCATCGGGAACTGCTTTTCTGGCTTGCTGCAGCGATTTTTCGTCGGTGTAATCGGTGACAACGTAATAGAAACCGTCTGCCGCACGTGCAGGCCTTCCCAGGGGAGATGCTGCGGCTGGGGATGCTGCGGCTGGGGATGCTGTCGCCGGGGATGCTGCGGCTGGGGATGCTGTCGCCGGAGATGTGGCGGCAGGCTGGGCTGGGGAGGGTGTTGGAGGCAGTGTTGGCAGTGCCGGCACAGGCTGGGCGGCGCTAGGGCTGGGAGTGGGAAGCAAAGCCGTACTCAGATTGTTGAGTCCTTGTTCCCTGCCTCTGGGGGGGTTGCCGTCTTCTGTAGGAATCGGCACAACCCCGCTGGGGCCCGGAGGCGCTGGCGGGGTTGGCGGGATTGATGCTTTTGGTGACGGGGAAGGAATCGGGCTGACTGTCGGCTTGACATTGCTGAGAGTGCTCAAATCTAGCTCCACAAATTCCTTGGATACCAGATTTGGAGCTTTCGGCAGTTCCTTGGTGCTGGTATCTGAGATGGAAGTAGAGGCGGGACTGTCGCTTGAAGAGGGTGAGGTGCGATCGAGGAAACGGCTCAGGCCTGCCATCTTAACCAGATTTGACGGGTACATGACTGCGTAGCCCAAAGCTGTGCATGACAGCAAAAACAGCAGCATCGAACTCAGTCCCAAGGGAGTTAACAAACTGGCGGCTAAACTGCGTTCTACCGTAGGCTCAGCTTTTGACTCGTCCAAACTTTCGATCAGTTTTTCGCTTGATTCGAGATAATTATTGGGTGCCAAGGCACTGCTAGATAATTTTGTCCCACCCCTGGTAGTTGCTAGCGGGGCATCGCCCTGAGTGCCGGCAAGGGATAGGGGCAGCGATAGCGGCTGCTGGGTTTCCTCCGCAGTCTTCGGCGCCAAATTTTGGGCTAGCTGTTGCTCGGTTGTGGCTGTTTGCTTGCCGGTACGAACTGAGGGCGACACCCACTGTTCGGCGCGCCTCCTGTGCCTTCTGTATGTTGTCAGTTCTGCTTCTAGGTTTACATCTAGACTCCCCAGGACTGCTTGCAAAGCAGGCTTGATTGGGGTTGAAGAGGATTGATGATTTGGGGATTCAACCGAAGAACGCTTACTCATTAGCAAAACTCCTACCGCCTCTGAATTAATTTTAATGTTTTGATTGTAGAGATAAACAAGAAGCTTGAAAACTTGCCTATTTTATGATTAGCTACTTTTGGCTTCAATGCAACAGGGGAGCGATCGCCTGCGGTTATCTTTTCATTTTCATTTTAAGACTTAATTGTTGGTGTGTCCCGGGGGCAGCTTACCGAAACTCTCAGCAGCTTTTTGTATCCTGAGCTACCGCTTATTTATAACGTCTCATAGTCGTTGCACATTTGTACTTTTTCTTGATCCCTGACGGCTTTATAAAGTTTTAACCTTTGTTTTTACCTATACAATGAGCAACGACAGAGCTAATTGTTTCTATATATAACGAGATTATAAATAAATTATAAAATTTAATTATGCTCCGGGGATCGCTACAAGCCAGACAGAATAAAGGCTGGGAGGCTCTCAGGCAGGCTAGCTCTGCAAGGGAGAATTAGAGATGAAAATGATTTCCCTAAGAACTTTTATGCAAACCTCCTTAACTTCACCTTTAACTTCAGCTTGCCGTCACTGCAGGCACTATACCCCTGAGGGGAGACGCGGGGGTGTTTGCGCTCTACTAGGCGGGCCGGTTCAAGGTCACTGGAAAGCTTGTGCTTTAGCGGTTTCGCCTTTTAGGTCATCTTGGGAAAACATAGAAGAAATTGGAATGTGGCAAGAATCGACTCTGATGCTGCAGGATGCCCCCGTCACTCTTTCCGAGCGTCATGCCTGCCAGCTTACATGCACAACGTTAACCGAAAAATCCGCAGCAGCAGTCTCGGTTTAGTTAGTCGGCAGCAGGATAGGTCATACCATTTTCGATTTTCGATTGGGAAATCACTGATCGTTATCATGGTTTGGATCTGACAAAGCAGTTTCATTCTTTTTGGGAACTGGTATCAATACTGACACTTTTGGACATCGGGTGCATTTGGCTTTACTAACTCATAAAAATCAGCAGCATCTACTTTAATATGAGCGCATAAAAAAAACTGATTTCTCCATCCAGCTATGGCAGCCAAGGATATTGACTAAAATCAGGTTGCCGTTTTTCCAAAAAGGCTTGTTTGCCTTCGGCGCCTTCCTCGGTCATATAGTACAGCAAAGTGGCATTTCCCGCCAGTTCTTGCAAACCGGCTTGACCGTCGCAGTCGGCATTAAAAGCAGATTTCAAACAGCGAATCGCGATCGGACTTTTTTCGAGAATTTCCGCAGCCCACTGAATCCCTTCTAGTTCTAGTTGTTCCACGGGCACGACGCAGTTGACTAAACCCATTTCTAGGGCTTGCTGCGCGCTGTACTGGCGACACAAAAACCAAATTTCTCTGGCTTTTTTCTGGCCTACAACTCTGGCGAGATAGCTAGCTCCGAAACCACCGTCGAAACTGCCGACTTTGGGGCCTGTCTGTCCGAAAATAGCATTGTCAGCAGCGATCGTCAAGTCGCAAATTAAGTGCAGAACGTGACCCCCTCCAATTGCGTAGCCTGCAACTAAAGCAATTACCACTTTGGGCATCGATCGAATCAACTTCTGCAAGTCGAGCACGTTCAAGCGGGGTATGCCACCTTCGTCTACATATCCCGCCGCACCCCGCACGCTTTGGTCGCCACCGGCGCAAAAGGCGTATTTGCCGTCTGTATGAGGCCCCGCACCTGTGAAAAGGACAACGCCGATTTTTGTGTCTTCGCGGGCATCAGTAAAGGCATCGCACAGTTCCTGCACGGTTTTGGGACGGAAAGCGTTCCGTTTGTGAGGTCGATTGATGGTAATTTTGGCGGTGCCACCGCTTTTGTGATAGAGAATGTCTTCGTAGGTTTTGGCGGTTTGCCATTCAATTTGCATAATCAATCAATTTGAGATTTGAGACCGAGCAGGGTGCATTAAGGTAGCGACAAGTCGCTTTTAGATTTTAGAGGCATTCGGTTCAATGGGATACAAGGGTCGATCGACTCTTGCCCAAAAAATAAAGCGGGACTTAGGCAGAAAGCCAGTTTTTTTTACGAACATACGCCGTGCAAGGCTCTTGGTAGGGGTTAAACAACCCGGTTTTTGAGGGTAAGAGCGCCCAAGTCCCATCTCAAATGGACACAGCGCCAAATCCTCAAACTCTTCTCACGACTTTTACCGAGCCAAAATTTATCGAAAATTTGCGTCTAAAACCCCGTCCTTCAACGAAGTGGAGGACAGTTTTACACATACTCAGTAAGCGTGTAAAATAATTTCATGCTAAACATGACGTGGGAATTCAAACTAGAACCAACTCCAGAACAGGTCGATACTATGGAGCGGATATTCGCTGTGTGTCGTTCTGTATGGAACTTTGCTTTGCGGGAGCGCAAAGACTGGTTGAATTCCCGCAAGTCGCCTGTAAATGCTTGTTCCATCGAACAGGAGTACATACTCAGGGCTGACGAGCCATACCCTAGTTACCACACTCAGGCTAAACGATTGACTCTTGCCAAAGAGCAATTTCCCCTCCTCACGAGCGTACATTCGCAAGTATTGCAACAAGCCTTAAGAACGCTGGACAGGGCATTTGAGGACATGAGAGCGAAGAAACTAGGCTTCCCTCGCTTCAAGAACAAATACCGAATGCGATCGTTTGTGTTTCCTCAATAGGGCAAAAATCCCATCAATGGAAGTTTGCTGAAATTGCCTCAACTAGGGTGGATTCGTTTGCGCTTGTCACGCCAAATCCCAGGGGGATTTGAAATTAAACAAGCCAGGGTTGTACGACGGGCATCGGGATATTTTGTCATGTTGTCATTACAGTTAAATGTATCTGTGCCAGATACACCCATATCCGGTCATCCGCGAGGTTTGGATTTAGGGTTTGATAAATTTGTAGCTACTAGCGATAACGAGCAAATTGCTAGACCTCGCTTCCTGCAAACTCTACAACGCGAGTTGAAATTACTGCAACGTAGATTAAAGCATAAGAAGAAGGGGTCGAATAACAGACATAAGCTCAATCAAAAAATAGCCAGAATTCATCAACAGATTACTGACACCAGGAAAGACTGGCACTTTAAGTTAGCCCACCGTATGAGTGACGGCGTAGGGATGATATTTGTTGAAGACATCGACTTTCGCTCTTGGGCCAGAGGAATGTTGAGTAAACATAGTGCCGATGCTGGATTCGGTCAATTCGTCAACATACTACAATGGGTGTGCTTTAAACGAGGTGTTTTCTTTGCCAAGGTAGACAAGGACTACACATCACAACAATGTCCTGAGTGTGGGACGCATACGGGCAAAAAGCGCCTAGACGAAAGAATTCATTCTTGTCCAGTGTGTTTCTTTACTGCATCGCGTGATGTGGCAGCGGCACAGGTGGTTAGAAATCGTGGGTTGGAACTAATTTCTGGGCTAGGGCATAGCCTGGAAGTAAAACAAACTGTCTGTGGACTGGATGCGGCGGGGACTGGTGGTAAAGTCAGTCTAGCTGGCACGGGACGAAGCAGAAAACTCAAGAAGTGATTCTTGGGAATCACCCTCCCTTTAGGGCGGTGAGGATGTCAATTGCGGAGTAAAATACTCAGCAAGTGCTTTGCTGCTTTACCAAATACCGGATCGCGGGACTCGAATTCGCTGGGATCGAGTAAAGCTTGAACTTCGGCAAAAGCTTGTGAGTCGAGGGTTCCTTCTTTAGTAAATAAAGTTTCTAGGACTGCAATGTGTCTGGAGTCGAGGCCGAGCCGATTTGCGATCGACTGTAAGTACATTTGCTCGCGCATATCGATGTGTCCGTCGGCCGCTGACATTTCGTAGCCGGAACCGATAAGCAACAGTTTTTCTGATTCTGAGAACAAAGCTGTCAGGGTTAGCAATTCCGTGGGGTTGAAGTAAACCTGCTGTTTGGATACTCCTTTGACAAGGCGCTGAATTAGTTCTACCCGATCGCGGTCGCCGCTGGCAAAGGCTTTGAGAGTCTTTTGCAGCCGTTCTTCTTCTTCAACTGCGATCGTCCTGTCAATAATCATCACTCCGCGCAGGATGGAAATTAGAGCAGTCACAAACACTACCAAAGGAGTGATATCTTGTTCGCGCAGCTTTTGTCGGCTAATGCGGCACAACAGCTCAACAATTTCAGTGGTTATCCTGGTGGTGTCCATAATTAAAAATGACTTTCTATTAAGCTGTAATGTAACTTTCTTTCTCGATCTTAAGTTTTTGTGTTACGTAGGTATGACGTGAATTCTAAAACTGAGCCATTGTCTATTAGTGATACTACTTATTTTATTCACAAACGCTGGATGACTAGGGCTGTGGAGCTGGCACAAGCAGCGGGTGATGCCGGTGAAGTACCCGTGGGTGCTGCCATTGTTGACGGTACTGGCAAATTGATTGCCGAAGCGCAAAATCGGCGAGAGCGAGACTGCGATCCGACTGCTCACGCTGAAATCTTGGCTTTGCGCGCGGCCGGCAAAGTTTTGCAAGACTGGCATCTTAACCAATGCACGCTCTACGTAACGCTGGAACCTTGCCCGATGTGCGCTGGTGCGATCGTCCAAGCTCGAATTGGCCTGCTGGTATACGGAGCAGATGACCCGAAAACTGGCACGATTCGGACTGCTGCTAATATTCCCGATAGCGCGCATTCGTTTCACCGCTTAGAGGTGCTCGGCGGTATTATGGAGTCTGTTTGCCGCGATCAGTTGATTTCCTGGTTTGAAACACGCCGGAAAAATTAACAGGTAAAATTTTTTACTCTCTTCTGGGCGATGTTTAATCGAACTTGACCCTTTAGCTGGAATAATAGATCCGTAATTGCCCGATCGAGCTTTCCAGGCGGCCGACTACTTTGTATTAGTGCTGTCCGGTTGGCTGAGGTTTTACCTGTTAGAGATTATCTCTTGCGGGCGCGATCGCTCGATCGGTACAAGGCCAATAGCAAAACTGTCCCGACCCAAAAACTAAAGATTTGTCCAATCACTTACTTTAGACTTGAGATATCGAGAAAGCAGCTTAATTGCTATGCCCCACACCGCCACGATCGCCGTTGAGTCCAGTAAATCATCTCTAGTGAAGCCAATGCCTGCCAAGGTAGCATCTAATACCTCTCGCGTTTCTCCTTGGTTAACCTCCTTGCTCTATCCGCTAGGTCACTATGTTGTCCTACCGTTTCATTTTGGCAAGATTGAGATCACCGGACAGGAGCACTTGCCGAAAGACGGGCCTGTCATCTTAGCCCCTACGCACCGATCCCGGTGGGATGCCCTGATGATGCCTTATTCAACTGGACAGAAGGTGACTGGACGCGATTTGCGGTTTATGGTAACTGCTGATGAAGTGAAAGGACTGCAAGGTTGGTTCATCAGAAATTTGGGAGGGTTTCCTGTGGATCTCAAGCATCCGGCAATTGGCAGTCTCCGTTATGGGGTGGAACTACTCCTCGACAAGGAAATGTTGGTGATTTTTCCCGAAGGCGGCATTTTTCAGGATGGCGAAGTTCATCCGATTAAGCCGGGATTGGCGCGTTTGGCAATGCAAGCAGAGTTGAGCAAACCGGGTTTGGGGGTAAAAATTGTACCGATGAGTATCCGCTATCGCCCGCGCATTCCTCGATGGGGTTGTCAGGTAAAAATTGCGATCGGTTCTCCGATTTCCGTGGCGGATTATGCCAATGGTGGCGGTGGTAAAAAAGAAGCACGATTGTTGAGTGCCCAGCTCGAAATGGATCTTAAAAAGCTTGATGAAAGTTGAGGAGAAGAAGGAAGAAGGAAGAAGGAAGAGGGAAGAAGGAAGAAGGAAGAGGGAAGAAGGAAGAGGGAAGAAGGAAGAAGGAAGAGGGAAGAAGGAAGAAGGAATTATGATATAATGTTTTCGGGTGCTGTGGAGAGATGCAGCACTTATTTTGCTGCTTTGTTATGTCTGTATTAAGTGTGAGCATTAATGGATTGTGCTTTGAACTTTAAGCCTGGTCAAATTGTCAGTTTAGAATGTGGAGATGCGTGCCTGCATTCCGAGGTGATCCAAGTGGTTGAGGCACGTCAAGTTTGTTGGGTGCGCCCTTTGATGTTAGTTGTATGGGTGTCGGGGAAGGATTCACCGACAGAATACACTTTATCCGATTTGCGAGATGGTGCTGATTTGCTTTGGCCGCTGAGCTTGTTTCGGGCGGCTTTAGATACTGAGGTAATTTCACTATTGACCGAGTTGCACTCTCTGGATGCTGAAAAAAAGGATGGTGCGATCGCATCTCGGCAACTTAGAGATTTTGTCGATCGAGTTTGGGAAGCTTTTCCCAGTGCTTTTCATTAAGCAGATATCCGGTGTTGTGTCTATTAGTCCGCCAGGGGTTGAAAACCCCTGTCTAATAGCTAAAGTCCTCTTGCATAGGACTGGTACCCTCTTGATTCTTCAGTCCGCGCAGGCAGACTTCGTTTATCTAGAAGCGATTTCAATCGCCCAATTTTCTTTTCGCTTTTCGCGGACTCTTATACTAAAATACAGCGTGTGAAAGCTCTGCGGGATTGAGATTGTTGTGAATAACTTTACCGTCGCGGAACCAGACAACGCGACGAGTTTGGCGCGCCACTTCCGGTTCGTGCGTTACCATAACAACAGTCATGCCATTTTCATTGAATTCTGTAAAAATATCCATTACTTCTTGAGTAGTTTTTGTATCCAATGCACCTGTAGGTTCATCAGCCAGCAACAACACGGGACGGTTGACAATTGCCCTGGCGATGGCTACCCGCTGCTGCTGTCCTCCTGATAGTTGATTGGGTCTGTTTTGCAGGCGACTTTCCAGGCCTACTTTTGTTAAAGCCTCTACTCCCCGTTCGCGTCTTTCTGCTGCGGGAATGCCGGCATAAACCATCGGTAACATGACATTTTCTAATGCGGTCAATTGAGGCAACAGGTGAAATTGTTGGAATACAAAACCTAATTTTAAATTGCGAATTCCCGCCAATTCTCCTTCGGGCATTTGGGCGACATCTACGCCGTCTAAGTAGTAACTGCCGGTCGTAGGTCGATCGAGACAGCCGATAATATTCATAGCTGTAGATTTGCCGGAACCCGACGCGCCCATAATCGAGCAATATTCTCCTTGTCTTACGGTCAAGCTGACGCCGTTTAAGGCGCGAACTTCGAGGTCGCCAATCCCGTAAACTTTTGTTACCTCTTCCAGACCGACAACAACGGGCTTTGAGAGGACTTGCGGGTCGAGGTCTTGGTATGTATCGGTTTGTAGTTCAGGCATTTTTTTTCTATGCGATCGACACAACTAACTACTAACTTAACACTTCTTATCGGTTTTGGCGGCTGGAGTGGCGATCGTTTGGACGCTAATTGACGAGATATAAAAAAACTAAATCTTTAACGACGTGTTTGTGAGTTGTTGGATGAGAGTCATCTGATGTCCTAGCACTAGATAGTTATCTAATTTGCTTTTTCCAGCGCGGGTCAAGCCTTGATTATTGTGGGCATAAATTAGGTAGAGGATATGCTCTTTTGCTTCCTCCGAGAGTGGAAAGTTTATAATGCTGTGGGAAGTGTGGCGATTGCAAAAAAATCAACTATTTCTGCATAAGCTTTGGAGATATTAGTGGCTACAGTCATATTTTCTTTCTGCTTTTTGTGTTTCTTTCACAGCTTCTCTAATTGGGTCAACTTTTTCTGGGCAAACTGGCGGACTTGTTCATCTGGATCGTTGGCCAATCGATCGCGAAGTATTTCTAAAGTTTTTGGGCGATAGGGGTATTGCTTGAGCAGGATTTCAAGTGCTGTTTTCCGGGGGTTATCTTGCGATTTGTATAGGCGTTCAAAAGGATAATTGAGAGCAATATCGCCCAACCATTCAAATATCTCTGGTTCATCTTTCCACCCCCATGCTAATTCTTGGACTGCTGCAAGTCGCACAGCCCAATCATCGTCTGATTGAGCGCGTTGTTTGAGGAGAGGTAAGGTTTCCGGGTCATCTTTCCACCCCCGTGCTAATTCTTGGACTGCTGCACGTCGCACAAAATAATTATCGTCAGATTGAGCGCGTTGTTTGAGTAGGGGTAAGGTTTCGGGGTGATCTTTCCACCCCCGTGCTAATTCTTGGACTGCTGCAGCTTGCACAAAAGAATCATCGTCAGATTGAGCCAGTTGTTTGAGCCAAGGTAAGATTTCCTGGTGATCTTTCCACCCCCGTGCTAATTCTTCGACTGCTGCACGTCGCACAAAAGAATTATCGTCAGATTGAGCCAGTTGTTTGAGCCAAGGTAAGATTTCCTGGTGATCTTTCCACCCCCGTGCTAATTCTTGGACTGCTGTTTGTCGCACAAAAGAATTATCGTCAGATTGAGCCAGTTGTTTGAGCCAAGGTAAGGTTTCCTGGTGATCTTTCCACCCCCGTGCTAATTCTTGAACTGCTGCTTGTCGCACCAAAAAAGAATGTAATTGCTCAACTAGGGGAAAAAATGGAGCCATCAATAGAGAGAGCTTGTTGAATAGATTGATAAGCAGTTAAAC
>NZ_JAUBRN010000034.1:0-76000 GCF_036701875.1 Microcoleus sp. MON1_C5
GATCGAATTGGCAAAACCTACAGCTAGTATGCGTTCGAGTTCCACGGAACTACCCCGCAGGGGGTAAGTTCCGTTTAATTTTTAACCGCCGATGAACGCGGATAAATGCCGATTGTTTATCTTAATTCTATCCTTTGACTCCCGCAGCAGTTTCAGTTGGCACAATGTATTTTTGCAAGAGCAAAAATAGCCCTAAAACGGGAACAATAGAAATAATAGAACCCGCCGCAACTAAACGCCAATCTAAAGAAAATGTTCCGGCTAAATTGGCTACCCCTAAAGGTAAAGTGTAATATTCCGGTCTGTCTAAAACTAGCAGCGGCCACAGAAAGTCGCTCCAAGAACCGATAAATACGAAAATTCCTAGAGTGACTAAAGCTGGCTTAATTGCCGGAATCATGACGTGCCACCAAATGCCTAATTCACTGCAGCCGTCGATGCGGGCGGCTTCTTCTAGTTCTTTGGGAACTGCTAGGAATGCTTGTCGCAATAAAAATATGCCGAAGGCTGAGGCTAGTCCGGGAAAGATTACCCCTAAATAACTATTTTTTAGTCCGAGTTGTACAGTCAATATGTATAGGGGAATCATGACTATTTGGAAGGGAATCATGATTGTGGAAATGATTGTGATTAAGATGGCTTCGCGGCCGCGAAATTTGAGTCTGGCTAAGGGGTAAGCGGCGAGGGCGCAAAAGAGGACGTTGATGCTAACTGTGAGGCCGGCAATTAGGGTGCTGTTGAACAGGTAACTGCCGAAGGGGTTGGTTTGCCAAACTTTGATGAAGTTTTCGAGGGTTGGCTGTTGTGGCCACAGTTGCGGGGGAAATTGAAAGATGTTTTCGTTGGGGGATTTGAGGGAGGTACTGAGCAGCCACAGCAAGGGAAACAGCATTAAAAGTGCGATCGCGCTCATGATGCTGTACGTCCACAGGGTCCTCCACCGCGAGGGAGTGTTGTTTGGGGAATTTGGTTTTTTAGTTTTGAGATTGTTCATTGTTGGGATATGATAATAAGTCCTTGCTTCGTGAGAAGCCTTGTTGTCCATAAGGGGATTATTGCCATGAAACCGTTTATTTACGAAACTATGTACATTCTGCGCCCTGATTTGGGTGAGGAAATGACAGACCAGGCGATCGCTAAATATCAAACTATTTTGCGCGATCAAGGTGCTGAAAACATCGAAACTCAGCACCGCGGCAAGCGCCGTTTGGCTTACGAAATCGGCAAGCACCGGGACGGAGTATACGTTCAAATGAACTATACAGCTCCGGGCGCTGCAATTTTCACCCTGGAGCGCGCGATGCGTCTGAGCGAAGAAGTGATTCGCTATTTGACAATCAAGCAAGATGTGCCAGATGCACCTGAAGCGGAAGCTGAAGCTGAAGTCGCCGAATAGCATTTGTGTCAACTTAACGTCTTATGTAGTACCAGTCTGCTGTTTGACGATTAGGGCCGCTTATTCCCCGGCACGCCTTTCTTAAGGGCTACCCTGTACACACAACTTGAAAAACTAACGTCAGAGCCTTTCGCTCCCCCTGGCATCCTCCTGAAAAAGAGGCTAGGGGGATTTCTGGAATTGTGGGTATAGCATAGTTTCTTAAGGGCGGGACTTGAGGTTAATTGAAATTATAAGTAGGTAAGGGGGATTAAACCGAGCTATGTAACAATATGTCAACAGGGCTAACTTAGCCACGCTTAGGTCATTTGGATACTTTACAATCCTTAATATAATTGTGTTTGACAGCGCCTACCTACTTACTAGATTTACAAAATTACGAAAGTGCTTTAATGTTTAAACAGTGAGGATTAAATCCTATCTAAAAAAAACTTCATGATTAGAAAAACCGTTCATAGGTTCATCACGTTAGTATTAGCAGGATTGCTATTGGCGATTAGTGGCGGCTGCTGGACATCGCGAAGTTTATCACAAATCCATCCTCATGTTTTTTATGTTGCACCAAATGGCAGTGATGCAAATAACGGTTCACTTGAGCATCCTTGGTCAACAATTAATCACGCAGCGTCGGTATTAAAAGCGGGTGAAGCAGTTTATATTCGGGCTGGAACTTATCGCCTCACTGAACAAATTCAAGCTAACAATTCAGGGACAGAAAAGGCTTGGATTACTTATCGAGCCTATCCTGAAGAACGAGTTATTATTGATGCGGATGCAGTTAAAGTAGAGCCTCCCTCTGGTAAAAAATCCCATTATCCTCACGATCAAGGTGCATTTTTATTACAAAATGTTAGTTATATTCAAGTCAAAAATTTAGAAGTTATTAATTCTCATAATTCTGGGATTACAGTTAGAAATAGCCATTTTATTAACCTTTATAATAATAAAACAGAAAATACGTTTTCCCCAGGTATTGGTGTTTGGTGGGGCGATCACTATAAAGTAATGGGAAATACGGTTATTAATGCAAACGACCTGAAGATGGCTGACTTTTTAAATGATTTCCCAGAAGCTCCCCATGAAGCAATTTCAATCGGTGGGGTTGAAAACTTTGAAGTTGCTTATAACTTAGTTAAGGATGGGAAAAAAGAAGGGATTGATGTTAAAGAAAAGAGTAAATATGGAACCGTCCATCATAACTATATTCACCACATGGCACGACAAGGATTATATATTGATAGTTGGTTTGGAGTCTTAGAAGATGTTGAGGTCTTTAATAATGTTGTTCATGATTGTAATGGTGCAGGATTTGCTTTAGCAGTAGAAGGAGGAGCAGAAGCAAAAAATATTCGATTTCACCATAACTTAATTTATGATAACTGGGGAACCGGAATTCTCTTTGCCCGATGGGGAAATGATGGGTTACGGCATAATATTAAAATTTATAATAATACGGTTCATCATAATGGTTATGGTAAACCGAACCCAGGAGAAAGCTTTTTTTGGATTACTGGAGGGTTATATTTATTTTCTGATAATCTTCAAAATGTTGAAATCAAGAATAATATTTTTAGCAATAATATGGGATTTCAAATCGGTTATAGCGATCGCTATTTGGCGGCTAACTCTGACATCGAAAAGATTTTTCGTCAAAAAGATCTTGAGATTAGCCAGAACTTAATCTTTGGAGAAAATAACACCACCCGTCCGATTTATGCTGGATGGCTTCCTGATAACTATGCTAATATCTATGGAACGAATGGAACTGCTGCAGTCAGAGAAGAACCTCAATTTGTTAATCCTGAAGAAGGGAATTTTTACTTAAAATCTCCGGTCAGTAACCCAACCTCATTAACTGCTAATTCTAACACATCTCAGATGAGAGTTGGAGCTTTTCCCCATGGAGAAAAACCCCATTTTTGGTGGCAGGGTAAGTTCCCACCTCAATTTCCTGATTTACCCCAATAAACCCTTCATTAAAATAAGTTGTGTCTGTAATAATTAATTGTTAATAGTTGTATTAAGTACCTAAACAAAATTAATTACACAACTCAATAATAATGATTTAAGTAGGTAAGCGGGATTAAACCGACCTATGTAATAATATGTAAACAGGGCTACCTTAGCCACGCTTAGGGCTAAGGATAATTTACAATCCTTAACATAATTGTGTTTTACAGCGCCTACCTACTTAGCTACTTATTAAATTTACTGTTAACTAAGGCAAATTCGACTTTCTTGAGAGGCAAAATTCTGCATCTATAACTCTGAACCAAACTATAAAGTTATTGTGGCCCTTGGCAATTAGGTAGCCGCTAAAATGTGGCTCTTAGAAGAGGAATATTGTCAAATTTTGCCAACTGCTGCTTGAGGTTGGGTCTGAATCAACTAGCCCAAGCTCGATCGCACTCCCTGCAACCTCGATCGAGATTCTCGCCCCATAGCCCCATTGTAAAGTTTTGTTACAATTTTAATTTGGTAGCTTTAGATACAGAATTGTCTGTTATAGTGATAGAAGAGAAGAAAAAACCAGCCCAACATTAATCTAAAGAATACCGAGGAACTCCCTATGTCTACCGAAAATCAAGCTCGCTCTCTGATGATGCGCCACCACCAACTGGTGAAGAACCGCCAGCAATCCATGCTCAACCGCACCGCCACCGAAGTCGGGATGGAAGATACGCACTACTGGGGTCACATTCAAGGCAAACCGCAGCCCAGCTTTCAAGCCAGTTACGATCGCAGCAACGCCACTATGAGCTAGGGCAAGCTCAATTTCGACAATTGTCTACGAAGTTATTACCTATAATTTGGAGAAATCAGTTATGTCAACTCAAGAACAAGCCCGCACCCTGATGATGCGCCATCAACACCTCGTCAAAAACCGTCAGGAATCCATGCTGAGCCGTGTGGCTGCTGAAGTTGGTTTAGAGGCTGTCTCTCCAGCGAGTATCGATCGCAAATAACTCCTTTTTTCAACGGCGAGATAGTTGAAGCTAGTTTGTTGTTTGCCAGCTAAAAATTAATAATGTCAGTTACAAAATTATCGCGACTTCTTCTTGAGTTATAACTCTAGATTGGAAGCCGCGATTAGTTTTATGGGGAATTGGGAATTGGGAATGTGGAATGGGAAATTGGGCTCAAAAGAATGGGGAATCTAAAATCTAAAATCTAAAATCGTTCGACTGAGCGCTCACGCCGAAGTCTAAAATCTAAAATCTAAAATCTAAAATCTAAAATGGTATAATCCCCTTTCAGCAGATTGAAGGCTACTAGGGAGGTCATGATGTCGGACTGGAAAGAAATTGACGGCGGAGTTACAGCACCCAGAGGGTATCGAGCCTCGGGAATTACAGCGGGCTTGAAGCCTTCAGGCTTGCCAGATTTAAGTTTAATTTTGTCAGAGGTAGACGCCATCGCCGCCGGAGTCTTCACCACATCGACTGTCCGGGCCGCTTGCGTGGACTACTGCCGCCAGCGTTTGCAAGCTAAACCCAGCGCCAAAGCAATTTTGTGCAATGCGGGACAAGCTAATGCTGCTACTGGCGAACAAGGTTGGGCAGATGCCCTCGAAAGTGCCAAATTGTTGGGAGAAGCGCTGAATATTCCTCCAGAATCGATTCTTTTGGCCTCCACTGGCGTCATCGGACAGCGGATAAAAATGGAGCCGCTGAGGGCGGGAATTCCCCGATTAGTTGCTGAGGCATCGGAAACTGGTTCCGATGCGGCGGCTAAGGCGATTTGTACGACTGATTTAGTGCCGAAAACGATCGCCCTAGAAACCATGTTTGGCGATCGACCCGTCCGCATCGGCGGGATTTGCAAAGGTTCGGGAATGATTCACCCGAATATGGCAACAATGCTGGCATTTGTAACTTGCGATGCAGCAGTGTCATCGCATTTGTGGCAAGAAATGCTGAGTCGGGCGGCTAACAGAAGTTTCAATCAAATTACTGTTGACGGCGATACCAGTACCAACGATTCGCTAATTGCTTTGGCAAACGGTCAATCCCGTACACCGGCAATTACGGAAATGGGGGCGGATGCTGAAAAATTAGAGGCGATGCTAACAGAAGTTTGCGTACATTTAGCAAAGGCGATCGCCCGTGACGGCGAAGGTGCAACTTGTTTGGTAGAAGTGCAAGTTAGTGGCGCGCTGGATGAAGTTTCTGCGAGTAAAATTGCCAAAACAATTGTCGGTTCTTCTTTAGTGAAAGCTGCTATTTTCGGACGCGACCCGAATTGGGGCAGAATTGCGGCGGCGGCTGGGCGCGCTGGTGTACCTTTCGATCAAGAGAATTTGCGGATTCAATTGGGGGATTTTTTGATGATGGAAAACGGACAACCTAAAGAGTTCGATCGCGCTGCTGCGAGTAATTATATGAAAGCGGCTGCGGAGGGGGAATATTTGAAGGCTGATACGGTTGTAATTCAGGTTAGTGTCGGGAATGGCAGCGGTTTTGCGAAAGCTTGGGGATGCGATTTGAGTTACGACTACGTGAAGATTAATGCGGAGTATACGACTTAAATAAGTCCACGGGGTTAGAAGTCCGGGCCGTTAGAAACCGCGCCTACACAAACAAAACCAGACGAGAGCGGGTTAAAGGCAAATTTCACACAATTTAAACTAAACTTCCCCCCACGGGGGGAAATTAAAAAATCTCAAACCTTTACTCACCGAGTTAATCTCAGCTTTTTTGCTCCTCATTTTAAAATCGCTAAAGCCCTTACCGAGATAAGCTTTTTATGATTTTAGCTAAAGAGCGCTAAAAATCTTATTCAGACTAAGTTTCAAGACTTTTTCAGCTTATTATTAATAAGTCTAATATAAAGTTTGAAAACACGCCCTAACCAAAACTATCGGAGACAAACACATAGCCACCACCATACCCGACAGCATTATCCACTAATATTAAGCCGTCATTGGTCTGCGGATCGCCACTCTGAGCAAGTCCATAATTCACCACGCGCAACAACCGCTGCGGCGTAAACGATTCTAATTCCACAAAATTACCTGCATCCAGCCATGCTAGTTCTTGTGCTGTTAAACCTTGCCTCACGGTGTCGGGTAATTGACGGGCGGTTTGTGCCATTGTTTGAGATTGCTGTACAAACATATCGCGGGTTTCCAAGATTTGACGGGGAGAAATTCCCAAATCCAAAATCGTGACGGCTTGATTTGCAAACCAGTTTGGACTGGTTCGTAATTGATGTACTAAACTAACTCCAGCAGGGTTCGCATCGTGCAGCGCATAGACTTTTAAATCGGCATTGCGTCGCAGCATTTCGATGACGGTGTTGAAGATGCTTTGGGGATAGCCACTAATACTAAGAATGGCGCAGTTGTTCTCAAAATGGACGTTGTTGGCAATTAGGAATTGAGCGATTTCGTCGCTGTCGCAGATGATGGCGCGATCAAAGCTGTAGGCGCTGACTTCGCGATCGATGCTGGCGGGTAAAGCTTCTTGGCGAGGTGCAGGGAGCAGTTTTTCTAATGTGCCGTTCACTGTTTGCCAGTCTCGCAGCCATTTATCGCTCTGCGCTTGATTAACGAGAAATATTTCACCCGTTATCTGTGGGCGATTTTTTTGTGAAATGCCGAGCCAGTAGGAAAATAGCCCTAGTGTAATCGCTACGATGTATCCTGAGAAATAATTAAGTATCAAGCTTCCTGAAATGCCTGTTACTAAAATAATTACCCCTAAAAGTTGTAGGTTTTTAGCCTTGTTTTTTCTGTTGTGAATACTTTGGCTAGGAGATTTGCTGCCTTCAAAAAGTGCCCAAATCCAAAGAACGTTGTAAACTGCAAACGAAATCAGAATTACTAATTTTAAATCGACCCCATAACCGCTCAAAATAGCCGCGGAAAAAATTCTCACAAAAAAGCCAAAGATTAAGTAGAACATAATCCAGTCGCCTATGTACCCTGATGTGCGATATTTAAGTCGTTTATCAATGAAATACAAAAACTGTTTTGGCGTGAAAAATAGCATATTATGACTGCAAATATCTTCTATCGCCTTTTTGAAAAAGGGATCGGTGAATGCCAACTTTTTATCAGTGACGGTAGTGGGTTCAAAGACAAATGGATGGTTGCACCGTTTACAGCGACCTGAGTTCCTGGTACGATCGCTCAAAATGTTGTCGGTATTACACTGGACGCATTTCATTCCCATTTCGGTTACTCCTGATTGATTTAATGGATTTATATCGTTGGCGGTTGTTTTGGAATGGTTTTACCGCAGAGGGCGCAGAGGGCGCCGAGGAAGAGAAGAGAGATAATAAGTAGAAGGAAGAAGGAAGAAACTATGCACAATGCCCAATGCCCAATGCCCAATGCCCTCTTAAAAGATTTGCCCGTTTAACAAAATGGAATAGTCTTCTCGCTGTCGAATTAATCGATCGCCCTTAGCATCAATCAACACCTCAGCAGGGCGGGGGCGGTGCAGAAAATGCGACGACATCGCATAACCATAAGCCCCGCTATCCAAAATCAGGATCGCATCTCCAATTTTGAGTTTCGGTAGCCAACAATTGCGCCCCAAATAATCCCGCGAATAAGTCGTGTTGCCGCAAATATCCGTTTGATGTCGCGATACATCGTCGGTTTCCCAAGTTGCGATCGCCCGATAGCCCCCGTACACCGCAGGCACCGATAGATTTGATACAGTCGTATCCACCCCGACAATTTGCCGATAGCCCAACCACTTCACCGACACAACTTTCGCAAGCAAAACGCCACAACCTGCGATCGCCGATCGTCCCGGTTCAATCACCAACTCGATCGGGCGAGATAGCGCACTCAATCGTTCAGTAATCGCCGCACCAAACTCCCGCCAGTCAAACACCGCACCGCCTCGATAGGGATAGCCAAAACCACCGCCAAAATCGAGAGTTCGCCAATCGGGCAACAGTTCGGCGATCGCAATTAGCCGATCGATCGCCTGCGTAAAAGCACTCGTGGCGTTCGTTCCTGTCCCCCGATAAAAATGCAATCCGGTAATCCTCAACCCCTGCTGCTGCGCGATTTCGTTGGCTTTCTCGAATTCGGCGGGACGCACTCCAATCCGACTGTCTCCCGTCAATTCCGGTGAGTTGAGGCGCAGTCCGATTTCGGCACGGATCGATCGCGGTTGACTGCGCGAATATTCGCAAAAATCCTGGAGTTGCGACAGACTATCGAAGTTAAATCGATCGATCTTCCATTCAATCAATTGCTGAATATCCGCCCTGTTGAGGTTACTGCCGGTGTAGACAATGCGATCGCTCGTAAAACCCGCTTTCAGCCCCAAAAAAACATCTCCCGGTGTATTCGCGTGTAGCCCCCAACCAGCCTGCTGAATCAATTGCAACAGAGCAATATTGCCGTTGGTGACGCTAGCAAAATGAAACTGAACGTGCTGATAGTCGATCGATCGCGTAATATGCTCAAGAGTCTGATTGAGGATCTCGGCCTGATACACATATAAGGGCGAACCATAAGTTGACAAAAGTCGCTTGGCTAATGCTTCCGAGAACGGTGGCGAATGTATTTTGGTTTCATTCTGTAGCAAAGATTCAGTCATATAGAAGAAGTTCGGCAACGGATTTTGTAACGGATGTAACGGATGTAACGGATGTCAGTCTGATGGAAGTCGGAAGAAGAAATAAGAAATAAGGAAGAAGGAAGAAGGAAGAAGGAAGAAGAAAGATTGTAAAATCGAGTGAATAGTAGTCAACAGTCAACAGTCAACAGTCAACCTCCTTCGATATTTCCAAATGCGCTGCCCGATAGCCGGTGGCAACCAAAACACATGATCCAGCGATCGCTTGCCCGGAATTTCGCCTAAAACCTCGGTTCGCCATGCCTGCCACATCAGCAGCAGCCAGAGATTATTGCCAATATAGCGATCGCGCATAGCAACTCCGAGTTGTCCCGATAACATCGCGTCGGCCAAATAAGGTTGCCAGCAATTTTGCGATCGCAACACATTCGGATTCAGCCGATCGCCGATCGCAGCCCAAAACTCCCGGTAATACCAAACCTTCAACGGCACACCCATCCCGCGCTTTTCCCGCCAGACAATTTCCGGCGGCAGCCAGCGTTCAGAGGCTTTTTTGAGGATGTATTTTTCGCACGCACCTTGCAGCAGCAGCTCGCCAGGGAGTTGAAACGTCCACTCCGTGAGGTCGGGGTCGCAGAAGGGCGATCGCACCCACAAACCGCAAGCAAACGCCAATGCCGTTGCCCTCGGCTGAATATTTTGGGCACCTTTAAGCATCAGCGAAGCGCGCCGTAGCCTCGCTAGCAGGGAAGGACAGGTTTCGGGATCGATCGCGTCTTGCAGATAAACGCTCACATCGTGAGACTGGATGCGATCGAGCATTTCTGGCGAAAAAATTTGTTTTTCATAACCATAAAATCGCTGAAACGTCCGCAAATACTGCTGTTCAAAAGTTTCTTTTCCGGCAGGATGTTCTGCACTGTAAACTCCGTGTGCAATCAAAGGCTTGTTCGTCCATCCAGCAAATAGCTGATCGCCATTCTCGCCATTGAATACAACTCGCACGTCTTGCGCGGCCGCCTGTTTGAGCAAAAACAGCGGGGCTGTTGTGCCATCTCCATAGGGTAAATCGAGGGCTTTGGCGGTTGGCCCGATCGCCCGCAACACAGCATCGCCCGTCGCCGCCACTCGGATCAGCGGAATCTGGAAAAAGTCCGCCACCTGTTGGGCGTAGGGCAGTTCGGAATAGGCTTCGACACCAAAATCGAGGGCATAGGCGCGCACCTGCAAGCCTGCTTTCACTAGCAGCGCCGTCACCAGCGAGGAATCGAGGCCGCCGGAGAGTAAAACGCCCACGGGTTCGTCGATCGGCAAATCGGCTACTTGTCGATCGATCGCCTGTTGCAACAGCCCTTGCAATTGTGCGATCGCCTCATCCTCACGGCGCAGTAATTGGGGCGCTTCTTGCCAAGCCGATTGCAGCGATTCCCTACAGGATAGCTTCGCCGCCCGTACTTTCGGCCCATCGTTAACATCGGCGATTCCCCAAATCATCTCGCTTCCGGCTGCTACGGATGCAATTTGCTCGATCGGAGTTAACGGCGCGGGCACGTAGGAAAAACAAGCATAACTGTGTAGCGCGATCGGGCTAATTTGAGGGGAAGCAATCAGCGGTAGCAGCAATTGCATCCGCGTCGAAAACCAAATCGTTTCTCCCAACTGCATCCAGTAAAGCGGCACTCGCCCAAACGGATCGCGCCCCAGCCGTAGCTGTTTCGCTTCTACCGCCGCCCAAGCATCTCCCGGTAAATCGGTTGGCTGAAATCGCCCGCAAGCATTCAGCGTCACTGTGTCAGCCGTGAGTACAGATGCAGAGGCGATCGCCCACTCGGATAATTTGCCCTGCCGAATGCAGTAATCTGGGACTAAACGGCTGAGCGTTTTTGTGCGATCGTCCTCTCCCCAGTAGCCGATAAAATGTGAAGGTTTGTCGATCGCACCCATTAGATGTCTCCAATAATTATTGTGGAACAGGCCGGAAAGCCTGTTCAAAACAGGCTGTTTTTGGATAAGTCTATGTAGATATCTCCCATAATGATTGTGGAACAGGCCGGAAAGCCTGTTCAAAACAGGCTTTTTTGGATAAGTCTATTTATTTCACAGTGAAAGATTCAGTGCTGATCGCGCGCCCATCCAGCGACATCCGAACTTCCCATTTGCCTGGGGCAGCAGCAGATCCGAGATCGTAAAAGCAGTGCGTATTCCAAACCGCAGTATCGATCGTGCGAGTTTGATACCTGCCCTGATGAACAACGTCACCGCTGGGATTAATCCAATCGCATTGCAGAGACAACTGATTGCCGATCGGAGCATTTTTCAACGTCACCTGGTAGTAGATGCGGGGGTTGATTAGACGGTTGACTTGAGTAAAGCTGTCACCACCTTTTTTCGATAGCGCAATCCTGTCTTCTCCTCCCACAACTTGAGCAGTTTTTTGTTGCTGATTTTGCCCGAACAGCACGCCTATACCGATCGCAGAAATGACAACGGCTGTCGAGGCGATCGCGATCCAGCGATTCCGTCGCTGCTGTTTTTCTAAGACTTCGCGGCGGCGCATTTGGGCGATCGCATCTTCTAAAAGCTCATCAGGAAGATTCAACTCCCGTAAAATTTCTCTTACCTGATCTGGGGCCAATTCTAACTCGCGCTGCTGCGATAACTTGTCGATTTCAGCGACTACCTGTGCTAACTGAGTGTGAGTGAGCCGAGTTTCCATAAAGTTCTTTCCAGTAAAAATTAGATATATAAATCACCCCTCTCTTCTCTTCCTCTGCGCCCTCTGCGCTCTCTGTGGTTAAATTATCCATATTATTCAATAAATAGCTCTCAAAGTCAATTCATAAAAATCATAACCTTGACCTCATAAAAATCATATTTATAGAACTTAGTATAGATACCCAAAAACCGTTTTTTATTTTCCAAAAATACTTCGTTGCAACCCGCAGATTAGGTAAAATAGCCGATTTATTTGTGGGAGTGAGTAAATCCTGACTTATATAAAATCCAGACTGGCAACTTCCTCAACTTTTTGAGACTCGATTAAAAAAGGCAATTTGCCTAAATCTAGTTTTTCCTGTTGGCGATTCAACCAAATTGCGTTTAATCCCGCATTTTTAGCACCACAATAATCTGCTTTGAAGCTGTCACCGATATGCAACACCTTCTCGGCAGTGCAGTTGTGCTTTTGCAAAGCCGCAGTAAAAATTTTAGAGTCGGGTTTTGCTGCACCAACCTCGGTAGAAATTGTCACTGATGTGAAATAACCAGCTAAATTTAGTGCTTTTAATACTGCATAAATTCGGGAATCGAAATTCGATACTACTGCTAATTCAATTCCTTGTTGCTGCCACTTATTTAAGGCTGGCAATACGTCGGGATAGACGAACCAAGGTTCGGCGGTGGCAAAATGAGCGTAGAGTTCCCCAAAGAATGTGGAAAAGTCTGAAAATTGGTTAAAAATGCCTGCTATTTGGAATGCCTTTGCGGAAACTGCTTGCCACCACTCAAATTCTAATTGGGGAATTTTTGCTGATTCTATCCCTGGAAATGCCATTGGACTTGCGGAGGCGAAGCTTTGGGAAAATGCTGTATTTAACTCTTCACTATTAACTGTTACTCCAAACCTCTGAGCTATTTGTCCGTATACCTCGCCGACGCTACCGCGAACATCAAATAGTGTACCGGCAGCGTCTAAAAAAATTACTTTTTTCATTGGTTATTTGTTATTTGTTTGTAGTAAGAACTTTAGTCTTGATTGCCTAGGATTTTAGGTTTGAGGACTTCAGTCCTCACTACAAACTTTTTTAGTTGTGAGTTGTTTGCGGATTCACCACACCAGAATGATTGGCAATGTTGCCCGCAGGTTCAAATCGGCCTCCTAAATATTTCGCTAGGAATTCTTCGGCGACCGCATAAAAGTGCAGGCGATTTTCTGGGCGCGCAAATCCGTGTCCTTCGTCTGTATAAAGCACGTATTCTACAGGTTTGCCGGCTTGCTTCATGGCATTGACAATTTGCTCGCTTTCTGATTCTTTTACTCGCGGGTCGTTAGCACCTTGGGCGATTAGTAAAGGTTTCTGGATGCGATCGACAAAAAATAAAGGCGAGATCGATTTCAGAAACTCTGGTTCTGTTTCCAGATTTCCGACGCGGTGATACATATTTGCTTTGAGCGGTTCCCAGTAAGGGGGAATAGTTTGCAGCAGTGTAATCAAATTGCTCGGCCCGACAATATCGACGGCGCAGGCAAAAACATCGGGACTAAAAGTCAATCCCGCTAAGGCAGCATAACCACCGTAAGAACCGCCCATAATCGCAATTTTATCGGGTTGGGAAATTCCTGTTTCTACAAGCCAATTAACCCCATCTAGCAAGTCGTCGTGCATTTTAGCCGCCCATTCGCGATTGCCGGCATTGAGAAAGGCTTTGCCGTAGCCGGTGGAACCGCGAAAATTGATTTGCAAAACGGCGTAACCTCGGTTTGCCAGCCATTGGGCTTGTGGATTGTAACCCCAGGTATCGCGTGCCCAGGGGCCGCCGTGAACCAGCAAGACTGTCGGTACGGGTGTTGAGACACCAACAGGTTTTGTCAGGTAGCCGTGAATGGTTAAACCATCTCTTGCGGTGTAAGAAATGGGTTCCATTGATGAGAGCGGTAGCCCTTCGAGTTTTGGTTGGTTGCTGAACAGGAAGGTGAAGGTTTTGGAGGCGCGATCGAACGCATAGTAGTAAACTGGGCCGTCGTCTGTCATGTAAGCGACTAGCCAAGTGGTATCGGCGAGGTTGCGGCTGGTGATGGAGAATTCGCCGGGGCGGAATTTGCCGAGCTCCTCAAAATCCTCTGCTATGCTTTGGTCTAAAATCTGCCACTCTTCCTTGTCCTTGTAGAAGGAAACCGCCTGAATCTCTCGCTTGGTGGGGTGTACGACAATGCCGCCGACATCGTATTCTGGGTCAGAGGCGAGATCGGTTTCTTGTTTGGTTTCTAAGTCTAATGCGATCAAACGTTCGGCGTTAGCATCATGATTGCCGATCATGTAAAGAATTTTGCCGTTTTCTGAGAACATGACGGCACCACCTTCCTCATCGGGCCCCCACCTTCGCAGGCTTTCCCAAGACTTGTCGGCGGTTTCTCGAAACACCAATTCTGAGCCACCGTCAGCAGTGGTGGCTGTGGCCGCCCGCACTTGGAATTGGGCGTCAGCAGTCCAACCGACGATGTTACCTGGGTTGTCGGTGTCAAATTCAACTGCACCATTTTTGAGGTTGATGCGGTAAACGTCGTGTTTGCTGCGATCGCGGATGTTCATTCCCACTAATATTTCATTGGGGAAGTTGCGGTCAAAGGCGATCGGCTGAGCTTGAACGCCTTGAAATGGTGTCAAGTCGCGCACCTGATTTGACTGGATATTGACTAAATATAAATGCCAGTTTTCATCACCGTCTGCATCTTGGAGGTAAATTAAATCTTCGCCGCTGTAAGCCCAGAAAAAGATGCGAATGCCTCGTTTTTTATCTGCTGTCAATTGGCGATCGTCTGCTTGACCGACGGTACGCAATTGGACTTGCAAAACGTTGTTGTTATCTGGTGCAATGTAGGCGAGATACTTGCCGTCGGGTGAAAGTCGGGGGCTAGTTTTTTCGGGATTTCCGAACAGAATTTCCCGCTCTATCAACGGTGGAAGTTCAGTTTTGGGCAGTTGAAATGTGGAATTTTGCATTTTTTATCGTGCCTAATATTCTCTGAATCTACACTCCGACAGAAAAAACCAGATTTTTACCAAATATGCGGGTAGTAGTCAAGTATTTTCGTGAAAAACCCGGTTTCGAGACCGCCATCATAAGTCCTACAATTAACAATCACCCGTCAACGGTCAACAGTTAACTGTCTACAATTAACTAGCTTTTAAGCAACTCCTGAATCGGCTTGCTAATCCAATTGAAACCAACTTTTAGTTGATGGTCAAATGTTGGCATCCGATAGAGATAAGCTAAGCGGCGAGCAATGTGAGCTAGTTGTCCGTCGAGTTTAATTCCTAAACCGGCCAGGGTGGCGTTGTCAATTCCTAATGTCATCATTTCTCCTAGCGGCTGATAGCGGAAAGGAAGTAATGGGCGGCCGGTGAGGGAGGCCCAAATGTTCCAGGCGGTGTAGTCAGCTTGCTGGAAGGCTGTTTGGGCTGTTCCGGGGACTTTTTGACCAGTTGCATCGTGACATTCTGCTAAGTCTCCTAAGGCAAATATGTCTGGATGGTCGATAATTTGCATTTGCGAATTGACTATTAATTGACCGCGGCGGTTTTGTTTGAGGGGTAGCGATCGCACTGCTTGACTAACTTGAGTTCCTACTGTCCACAGCACTATGTCTACGGGGAGAACATCTAATTGTCCTTTATAAAGTAAGGATATTGTGTCCGCTTCGATCGCCTCTACTTCTGTTTCTAAGTCGATCCACACTTTCCGTTTTTCTAAAGCTTCGCTGGCGGCTTGGCGGTTAAACTCCGGTGATGTCCGCAGAATCATGTCCCCTTGCTCAACTAACCGCACGCGACCTTTTTCTCCGAGTCGATCGGCTAATTTACAAGCTAATTCTACTCCTGAATAACCGGCCCCGACGATCGCCACCCGAATTTTGTCGTTGTTGCTGGCTTCTAAAAACCGCAGTCTTTCTTCTAAGCGGTAGGCGTCGTCGAGAGTGCGAAACGAGTAAGCGTATTCAACGGCACCCTTGACCATATCTAGGGGCGTTTCGCCACCTAAAGCTAAAACTAGGCGATCGCACGGAATTTCTGGCCCGTCGTGCAACTGTACTCGCTTTTCCTCCACATCAATGCCGGAGACAGTACCCTGACAAAAGCGCACACCTGTTTTTTGCAAGAGTTCGGCAAACGGTGGGGCAATTTCCCAGGTTTGGAGTTCGTCGGTCAGCAGTTCGTACAGCAGGGGAACGAACAAAAATCGATCGCGGCGGTCAACTAGGACAATTTCGGGTTTTTCGGTTTTGGAGAAGGGTAACTGACTCAAGCGCAGGGCTGTGTAGAGTCCGCCGAAGCCTCCGCCGAGAATGCAAATCCGGGGTTGTTGTTGAGTCATGGTGTTTTGTTTGAGGGGCGATCGGTAGCAAGGAAACTTATCTTATTCTAACGAGAGTGAGGGAGTGAGGGAGTGGGGTAGTGGGAGTGGGGAAGGGGGAGAGTGGGGGAGTCGGAGAGTGGGGGAGTGGAAAAATCTTCCCTCTTTCCCTCGAACCTCAACATCGATCGGTTAAATCCGTTAAACTCACATCTGGCACCATTCTCAATAAGGCAGGAATTACGCACTCAAGGGCGTTAAACCAAGGGTTTGAGATTGCTTCACTACGTTTGCAATTACAGAAAATCGTAGTACCTGCGTCCAGGACTATAAGGATTTTAGGGGATGGATCTCCTGCCAAACCCCTACTCCCCACAAGAAATTCATTCTTTGTGGAACAGGCCCTCGGGCCTTTTAAGCGAGAAGGGTGCAACATCTCAGTGAAATGCGTTCAATCCGTTAGACAATGCGTTTCCGAACAGTTTTCTATATCTCTAGGCTTGATTAGCTCTACCTATTAGCCAACCTCAAATTTTCTGAATGTTCGCAGAACTAATTTTGTACTATATTAGTTTATAACGAATTGTTACGCAAATTAAATTCACTTTTTATAGGGTCATCTACGCTAACACTTGCCCCCGCACTCACAAGTGAAAAAAAACCATGCAAATTTCTTCCAATTCTTCTAAATTTAAGAACGGCGAGCACAATAACGAAGACGGCTCATCTTTGTTAAAAAGCGAAGAACGATATAAAAATTTAGTAGCTAATATTCCCGGTGCTGTCTACCGCTGTACCTGCGAGTATACGGACGCCGGGGAATTAACACGGACAATGGCGTTTTTAAGCGAGGCTGTTCAAGAAATATCAGGCTATCCCTCTTCTGATTTTATCAACGATCGCGTCCGTTCTTTTTCCAGCATTATCCATCCTCAAGACCGCAAAAATGTGGATGCTACTGTCAAAAAAAGTGTAGCAACCAGAACTTCGTACATCCTTGAATACCGGATTGTCCGGGCTGACGGCGAAATTAGCTGGGTTTACGAAAAAGGCAAAGCTGTTTGCTGCGAGGCGGAAGAGGCTAGAGGAAAACAAGAGGAACAAGGGGAAATTGAGGGCTTTTTGTCGGCTGTGGTTTCGCCGGTTTCGCCGATCGCAAATTCTGTATGTCGGGTTGTTTATCTCGACGGAGTGATTTTGGATATTACTGAACGAAAGCGAGCTGAGGAAAACCTGCGAAACACTCAAGATTTTCTCAATGCGGTACTGCAAAATCTGCCGATTAGTGTCTTTATTAAAGATGCGGTCGAGCAAAAGTTTATTTATTGGAATACTGCTAGCGAAGAATTGTTTGGCTATTCGAGGGATGAAGTTATCTTAAACAATGCTGCTGGCTTTTTGGACTCAGAGCAGGCAAATTACTTGCAAGCACAAGATTTAGAAGTATTTGCAACGAGAAAAGGCGTCGATTTGCCCGAACAAACTCTGGAACTTCCGCGCCTGGGAAAGCGGATTTTGCACACGAAAAAAGTTCCTTTGTTTGACGATTCTGGCGCGCCTAAGTACATTTTGGGTATTGCTGAAGATATTACGGAAAGCAAAAACACTGAAACTGAATTGTCGCGCTTGGCCATTGTGGCTCAAAAAACGCAAAATGGTGTAATTATTACTGATGCTCAAGGCTGCATTGAATGGGTGAATGAAGGATTTACTCGGATTAGCGGTTATGTGCTGGCAGAAATGCAGGGAAAAAAACCGGGTGATGTACTGCAAGGCCCTGAAACAGACCCGCTAACTATTGCTCAACTGCGATCGGCTTTGGCTGCAGGCGTGCCGTTTAATCAGGAAATCTACAATTACAAAAAGAATGGAAAGGGTTATTGGGTGGCGCTTTCTATCGCCCCAATTTATCAAGAAAATGGTGAACTCGAAGGTTTTATTGCGGTGCAAACTGATATTACGGATCGCAAGCAAGCAGAGGAAACACTCAGGGAGAGGGAGAATTATTACCGCTGCATTGTCGAGACGGCTTCGGAGGGCGTTTGGATGTTTGACAGCGAAAGTATCACGACTTTTGCTAACTCTCGAATGGGCGAAATGCTGGGGTATACTGTAGAGGAAATGCTGGGGCGATCGCTATTTGAGTTTATAGATTCCGACTCTAGGAAAATAGCAGAAACTTACGTCAAGCGCAGGCGGCAAGGCATTAGCGAACGCCACGATTTTAAGTTTACTCGCAAAGACGGATCTCACTTGTGGGCGATCGTGTCGGCGACGCCGATGTTCGACGCTGAGGGCGAATTTTCAGGGGTGTTGCGGATGATTACCGATATTAGCGATCGCAAACAAGCAGAAGCAGAATTGCGCCAAACTCTCAAAGAGTTGGAATTTGAAAAATTTGCTTTGGATCAATCGGCAATTGTCTCGAATACCGACGAATTCGGAGCGATTACCTATGTCAACGATCAATTTTGCGAACAATTTAAATATTCCCGAGAAGAACTGATCGGCAAAACCCACAGACTTGTCAATTCTGGCTATCATTCAGCAGATTTTTTCAAGAAGCTTTGGTCAACCATCCGCCAGGGCAAGGTGTGGCGGGGAGAAATGAAAAATCAAGCTAAAGACGGCACATTATTCTGGTTGGATACTACGATTGTACCTTTCTTAAATACGAACGGCCAACCCCATCAATATGTAGCAATTCGCAAAGATATTACCAAGCGCAAACACGCAGAAGAAGCGGTGCGACTTTCCGAAAGTCAATTGAGGGCTAAAAATCAAGAATTGGCCAAAGCCCTACGGGACGTGCATAAAACTCAAAGCATGATGGTTCAAAATGAAAAAATGGTAAGTTTGGGGCAATTAGTCGCTGGGGTTGCTCACGAAATCAACAATCCAGTTAGCTTTATTTACGGCAACGTCATGCACGCTGACGATTACTTTAAAGACTTGCTAAAACTGCTCCAACTTTACCAGAAGGAATACCCGCACCCAACACCGGCAATTAAACAAGAAATAGATGATGTAGATTTGAATTTTCTGCTCAAAGATTTGCCAATGCTGTTAAGTTCGATGAAAATGGGAGCCGAGCGAATTCGCCAAATTGTGCTGTCACTGAAGAATTTTTCGCGATTAGATGAAGCCGAACAAAAGCAGGTGGATATTCACGAAGGGATTGAGAGCACTTTGTTGATTTTGCAGCACAGGTTGAAAGAAACCGCAGGGCGTCCTAAAATTTTGCTGCTCAAAGAGTTCGGCAATTTGCCCCGCGTACAGTGTTATGCAGGACAGTTAAATCAGGTTTTTATGAATATTATTGGCAATGCAATTGATGCTTTGGAAGAGGCAATGGAGACTGGACAGTGGGCGGAGGGGGAACAGGCGCCTATTCCTTATTGTCCTTCGCCGACGCTGCGGATTTGTACGGAGGTAAAATATGAACAGGATACTTTGATGCAGGCAGATTCTGCTGTTTCTGATGCTTCGGTTCGGCATCCTTCTCATATTGTGATTCGGATTGCTGACAACGGCCCGGGGATTCCGATAGATGTTCACGAAAGGCTATTCGATCCGTTTTTTACTACGAAAGAGCCTGGTAAAGGTACTGGTTTGGGGCTGTCGATCAGCTATCAAATTGTGGTAGAAAAACACGGCGGGCAGCTTAAATGCCATTCCGCACCGGGTCAAGGCACGGAATTTGCGATCGAGATTCCTGTCGGCAAAATAGTTAGTTAGTAAGGTGCGCCCATCAGCACCCTACTGTTAGTTAGGTGCAATTCCTACAAAATTTCATCCCACAGTTAGGAAATAATCAAATGAATTACAACGTAATTTATGACGGCAATTGCAATCTCTGCGTTACTTTGGTACAGTTACTAGAAACCTTAGACCAAGGCACGCGGTTTGAGTATATTCCCATGCAAGATTTAGAGGAATTAAATCGCTTTGGGATTACGTCTGGAGACTGCGAAATGGGGATGATTTTGATAGATGGCAACACCCCAGAACGGCGCTGGCAGGGCAGCGATGCGGCGGAGGAAATCGGGCGGATATTGCCGGGAGGCGAGGTGTTTGTGGCTGCTTATCGGGCAATGCCGGGGATGAAGTGGATGGGCGATCGCGTGTACGAACAAGTCCGCGACAACCGCTATACTTTGTTTGGCAAGCGATCGACTACTTACAAATCTGTTTATCCGGTTGGCTGTAGGTCGATCGACAATTGCGATAATAGCAAGGACTAAAGTCCTTACTACAAACAGGTTCGCAGTGAAAACTGAATTCCTCAAAAAGATTGATTAAACAAATCGAATATCTGCTGGCAAAAGTCTTTGAGTTTTTGCGCCGACTCCACCGCAGGTTCGGTTTGGCCGAGAAAATTCCAATTTTCCACGGTAGAAAAGTGCCACTGCTGACCGCTATGATCGTAACCGGCGGCCTCAACTCCGATCGCCCGCCGATATCCTTCGACCGGATCTTGGTAAAATCGGATTTGAATCAAAATGCTGCGGCTTTGCAGCAAGCGACTTCTACCGGGAAAATGGAAGCCAATGTCGATCGAATCTGGATCTACAAGTTCTCTGGTATCCTCGTCATTCATCCAAGGTTTCAAATCGACTTTTGCATCCGGGAATTCGGACTTGAATAAATTAACAACCGTAGCAATTTTGCTGGCAACTTCTATATTTTTGGCTTGTTCGGCAGCGTTCACTCGAAAAACTCCTATCAAATAGAGTTATTACATGATTTAGCTAACAATGTAACTGCATACTACCTGCTTTAAACAGTGAACTGTGGACTATTTGATAGATATTTAGGAGTTGACAAATTTCCCCGTGTGTGTTAAGCACCAGTCATAACATTTGAGAGTTGAGATTGGAGATTAAACAATTGGCAATGACTGATTCCGTAAACGTGGTGAATAAATTTTATCAAAGCGGCAGGGCGATCGCAAATTCCGTACCTTCTCCCAGCACCGATTCGCAAGTTAGTTTACCGCCGTGGGTTTCTTCTACAATTTGCCGGCTGATAGACAACCCCAAACCAGTACCTTTTCCTACTCCTTTGGTAGTAAATAAATGGTCAAATATTTTCGACTTGACCTCCGATGACATCCCTTGACCGTTATCTTTGATTTTAATCACCACGCTGTTGTTATCGTCCCCGAGATGAGTGATAATGGCGATCGTATTGGGTAAAGCTTCAATTTCAGCGTAAGTACGACCCTGATTGAATTCGTCAAAACACTCGATCGCATTTGCCAGCAAATTCATAAATACCTGATTCAGTTGCCCAAAATAACATTTAACTGGCGGGATATCTCCGTATTCTTTGATAATCTTAATCGCCGGGCGAGTATCTTTAGCTTTCAGGCGATACTGTAAAATCATCAAAGTGCTGTCGATGCCCTCATGAATATTTGCTGACACTTGATTCGCACTATCAGCGCGGGAAAAAGTCCGCAAAGACTTGCTAATATTGCGGATGCGGTCTGTACCTGATTTCATAGATAAAAGCATTTTCGGCAAATCTTCGATCAAATATTCTAAATCAATCTCCGATGCTTTATCCTCTAACTCATCTCCAGGATTAGGAAATTTTTCTTGGTACAGTTGTAAACAATCAATCAAATCTAAGCTAGCCTCAGCAGCCGCATCAAGATTGCCCGAAATAAAACCGAGCGGATTGTTAATTTCGTGAGCAACCCCTGCAATCAAGTTGCCGAGAGCCGACATTTTTTCGCTTTGAATGAGTTGCAGTTGCGCCTGTTGCAATTCATTGAAAGATTTTTCTAACTGTTGAGATTTTTCTTTCTCGCGCGCGTACAAACCAGCATTTTCTACAGCAATAGCAACTTGAGAAATTAACACTTTGAATACTTCTACTCTCTCTGCTGTAAAAGCCCCTACTGTCAAAGCATTTTCTAAATAAATTATTCCGCGCCGCTGAGATTGATAAATCATCGGCAAACAGAGGATTGATTTTGGTTGATATTTCTGAATGTAGGTATCTACCTTAAAAGGTTCGGCGACAGTCGCATTGTCTAAAACCAGATGCTTCTGACTGCGGTGTACGTAATTAATCACAGACAGGGGAACATCTTGACGATTTTCTACGGGAATAGAGGGTAAAAGGGTCACTTTATCCTCCGCAAAAGTGCCAGTAGCTTCTATGCAGAGGATATCGTTTTTCAGCAGCAGCAGCACTACTTTTTGAGCCGCCGCATTTTCTAAAATAATTTTGATTAATTTGGTCAACAATTTTTCAAGAACAATTTCACCGTTAAGGGCTTCCGCCGACTTAATAAAAGTAGTTAAGTCTAAGAAATCGCCTAAACTACTACTGGTAGTATTTTCAGTAGTTGTGCGGGTGACATCGAGGGTTGGGGTTTGAATTGTGCGCGTCTGTGCTGTTAAAAAAGGATGTGTTGATTCTAAGTGTTTAACTTTAGCTAGGGCTCCCCAGCGGATGTAGCCATAATAAGCTTTAGTCAGATATGCTTGAGAAACTATCTCTTTACCCCAAGCTTGATAAAATTCTCCTGCTAATTCATAGGCTAATGCTTCCTCTTGAATGTAACCGTTTTTGGCTGCTCCATCAATTGCGCGATCGTACAATTCCATTGCTTCAGTATTTTGCCCCAAAACTCGCGCTGTTTCCGCTGCAACCAAATCGTATTTGTGTTGATAATTCATCGGAGCATGAACTGCCCACTTTCTCATCTTTTTTTGGTTTTGTACAATTTTTTTTAGATATTGCTTTTGCTCTTCTTTGCCAGTTGCGGGATACAAGGCGAGGAGACTGAGAGAATAGTAAAAATTATTCACTGAAACTACATAAAATCCGGCTGCTGCTTCTTCATATTTCTCAAATAACCGTGAATTTTCTAAGGCTTGTAAGTAGTTTCGGAAGAGAAAATTTAGCATGGCTTTGGCATTATAAACCACACAAACTAGTATAAAGCTTTTAGATTCTATTAAAGCGGGGAGCGTTTTTAATTCATTGAAGCTCTCGCCGACTAAATAGCATGGTTCGACAGTTTTGCCACACAAATTGAGGGCAGTCTGTTTCTCTACACTTATATACTGTACAGCCATTTCTATTTGAGATTGCTGCATTAGTTTCAGATACTTACTTATCTCCTCGTCAACCTGAGCGAGAGGCTCTCCCATCCACAGTTTATAAGTACAATATATATTAATAGAATAAGCTGCATATTCCAACTCTCCCGTTTCCATCCCAGCTTGAAAACTTTCTTTTAGATCGCCTAATCCTGACTTGACAGAGGCTTTCCAGTGGTTAATAAAAGCACCAAAGGGTGTATAAACTCTACTTTTGATTGAACGGGATGGAAATTTGTCTAACATCCTAATTGCCAGTTGACCGAATTGGTAGGCCAAACTACTGTCCCCTAGCTTGTACATAACTACCCCATAAAAAACGTAGGCAATACTCGCATAAGGCGAATTACCATATTTAATGCACAGCTTGACCATCCTAGATGCCAGTAGCGGTACCAGTGGGGGCTTAGCCTGAACAGCAGTGCTGATAATCCCTGATAAAATCCGCATGGCTGCTTGTTTGTCGGGATCGGTCATTTCTGGCAAGTTAGCTAAATCCTCAATTCGTTTCAATCCCAAGCTCAGTTTTGTATTAATCACTCCCGCTAAAATATTGAAAAAATTGGGGTTTTGAGGAAAAGAAATGCCTAACAGTTTTAGCACTTCCAGTCCTGTATTTAGTGCTTCTATCAGTCGGATTTGAGCATTGTAAGAGTGGATTTGAAGTTCATAAACATTCACTTTTTCCAGTAGAGTTTTAGCTTTTTGCAGTACGATATGGACCAGTTTTTTTGAATCTTCATAGTTGATGTTTAAATATTCAGCTCCGGCTGTTGACTCGTAAATTGCTAAAGTTAAGTCATACTGACTTTGCCAACAATCCACTGGCAATAATTCCATAGCAACCCGCAAATACCTAACAGCAGCTTCATAAGCAGCCGCCGCTTTCGCCTTGCGTCCAGCAGTTAAATTTAATTTGGCTAACTGCGTCTTTTCAGCAGGCTGGCTAATGGTGTCAATTCCGACATTCAACTGATTGACGATATCAAAGATATTTTCTTCTAGCTTGTCTGGGGGAGTATTCTGTAACAGTAATTGACCGATCTTTAAATGGGTAGATTGCTTTTGATCTTCTGGAATTAGCGAATATGCGGCTTGCTGAACGCGATCGTGCAAAAATTTGTAACTAACCCGCGAAGTGTCTAAGTTGAGATAGATTGATTCGGCTCGATCGAAAACTAAAGGAATGCGATAAGCATCGCTCAAGGGCAGAATCAACCCTGCTTGCAAAGCTGAATAAAGTTCAGTGGCTGTAGCATTAGCTGAGTTTTCGCGGACAAGTGACAGGACATCAAGAGTAAATTTATCCCCCACGCAAGCTGCTAATTTCAAAACTTCTTGCGCCGCTGCGGGGAGCTTTTCAATGCGAGAAGCTACCAGTTCCACCACACTTTTATCGGTGATTCCAATGGCTTGGATTTCATCGAGACTCCAATACCAGCAACTTTGACTTACCTCATTTGTAATGTGATTAAATTCAAATTTCAAAAGAGAGTCTTGATAAAGTGCTTGGAGTAATTGGGTCAAGAAAAAAGGATTGCCACCTGTTTTATTCCCGATTAAATTGGCTAGATTTGTTACTTGTTCTGTGCAAGTGTTAAGTGTTTCAGTCACTAATTCGGTCACATTTGCTAAATCCAGCGGTTGCAACACGATATTGTTGACTCTTGTACCAGTTTTTTCAATCTCTTCAACAGTCTGAATTAAGGGGTGGGTCGGACTAACTTCATTGTCTCGATAGGCACCGATTAGCAACAAATATTCTTGGTCAGGGTCAGTTATCAGTATTTGCATCAACTTTAATGTTGCTGAATCTGCCCACTGCAAATCGTCTAAAAAGATAACTAGGGGGTGTTCTTTTTGGGCAAAAACGCGAATAAATTCTTTGAATACCCGATTGAAGCGATTTTGGGATTCTACAGGGGGGAGTTCTGGGACTTCTGGCTGTTTGCCGATGATTAATTCAACTTTTGGAATTACGTCGGCAATTACTTGGCCGTCTGTTCCCACTGCTGTTAAAATTTTAGTGCGCCATATTTCTAATGAAAGTGCACTTTCTGTTAGTAGTTGCCGCAGCAATGAGTTAAGTGCTTGGATTAATGAGGCATAAGGAATGTTGCGTTTTAATTGGTCAAATTTGCCGCTGATGAAGTAACCTTTTGACCTAGTAATTGGTTTGCTAACTTCGTTAACTACGGCTGATTTACCGATGCCTGAGTAGCCTGATACTAGCATTAATTCGCTGCTTCCTGATGCGGGCGGGTTTTGTTCTAAGGTTGTTGGTTTTTCTAACAAATTGTTGGCTAAACCAGCCCTTACACGTTCAAATGCTGCTAGCAATTCATTAACCTGATTTTCCCGACCGTACAATTTTTGGGGAATTAACAATTGGCTGAGAATATCTAAACGTCCGGGGATGAAGTCGGCAATTTGTCCGGTGGTTTCTAACTGATGCAAAGAAATTTCTAAGTCGGCTAACAATCCGGCCGCACTTTGATATCTATCTTCGGCATTTTTTGCCATCAATTTCATCACTATCTCAGAGATGGCGACAGGTATTTCAGAATTGATTTTATGGGGATATGTTGGTTGAACTGCAATGTGGCTATAAACTACTTCTAAGGGGTCGTTGCTGGGGAAAGGCAATTTTCCCGTCAGCATTTCATACAAGGTGATGCCGAGGGAATAAAAGTCGGTGCGGTAGTCGAGGGTACGGTTCATTCTCCCGGTTTGTTCGGGTGACATATAGGCTAATGTGCCTTCGACTGAGTTGGGATTGTTAAATTGCGGATTTTCTTTGTTGAGTTTTGTAGCAATGCCGAAGTCGGTGAGTTTTACTTGTTTTGTTTGCGTGTTAATTATGATGTTGCTGGGTTTGATGTCTTTGTGAATAATGTGCTGAAAATGCAGGTAGTGTAAGGCTTTGACTATTTGGATGGCGATGTTTAAATTTGCTCGCAGGCTCAAGGTTTCTCTTTCCAGAAGTTTTGCGAGGGATTCCCCGCCAAAGTCTTCTAAAACGATTCCTAATCGATGGTCAAATGTTTCGAGACTGATGGCTTTGACGATTTGTTCGCTGTCTAAATTTTTGCGGATTTGATATTCGTGCTTGAGCCTGGTAATGGCTTCGAGGGTGGGATATTCGGCTTTGAGGACTTTCAGAATTGCTGGGGGCGCATGTGTCGGTGTTTGTCCGCGATAGATTATTGTTTCGACGCCTTCGTGCAGAGTAAGATTGATTTGGTATTTGGATAATTTCAACATAATTTTAATTATAAATTACCGGATTTAATTGTCATTAAATTAACACTACTTTATCTTGATTTTGTGTGATTCAGATCGTGTATTTTTCGCTCCCAAATCACAGCGAATATATACTAAGTGACAACGCGGCCGTGTTCGCGGGTGTCAACAAAAATCTTAAATGTAATATCTGTCTGGTGTGTGAATCCAGAATGATTTCGCTCCGCCCTTTTTAAGGGGGATTGGAGCGATCGCACTGGGCCTAAAATACATAGGAGGGGATGGCAGCGATCGCACTGGGCCTAAAACAGGCAATTGAACGGGTTCTCAATCGCTGACTACCGTAACTTCACAGATAGTAGGAATAGATTCCGGTTCAGGCAAAATACGCACGCGGGCGAATTTTAAACCGCTGACTCCTTGCAGTGATTCTACCATGCCAGTCTGAACTTTTGGTTCTACCCAACCTTCGCGAGACAAGTAGCGCAAGTATTGTTGGTACTCTTCCCATTCGTCTTCGGTTGAATAAACTACCGTTAACATTCCTGGCTGGGTAATCCGCTCTTGTGCGTCTTTGTCAACGGCTTTTTCGATACGTTTTTTCACGAGTTCGTAGCGGATGTCGCGAGTGCCTTTTACGTCAAACATTTTTTCGGTGTTTTCGTTGTGAAAAATGTCGATCGTGGTATTCTGCACTAAGACTAAATGGGCGAGTTCCATGTTAATTTGAGACTCGGCTTGCAGGCGAAAAACTGTGCGACCGCAGTCGCAAATTGCTCGCAGTTGTTCGTACCGCAAACTGTGCAGGTGAAACTGGCTAAATTTGGGGTCGATCGATTTTCCTACATAAATCATGTGATCGAGCCCGTCGGTGCATTCGATGTCGCAGTAGTGGGGAAGAATTTGCTGCATTTTTTCTTGCCAGCGGGCCCAAGTTTCTTGGAGTTTGGTGCCGATTAGGTTCAGCATTTGGTCGTAGCGGGTGCGATCGCTGTAAACGCAGTTGTGTTCGTTTTCACAGGCTGCTTGGTAAGCTTCAACGGCTGCCTGAACCCTGGGGTCGCACTGCACAAAATAGTCAAAATATACTTCTAAATGCTCGTTTAAATACTTGGCTGCTCGCACCTCCATATCGACTGTTACTTTTTGTTTTAAACGCTGAATGTAGTCGAGCAAGTCGAGCCGCAGTTGCTCGCCGAGGTGGGTAGTTTGTGTTTGACAAACGGCATCAGCTATGACTAAAGCTAAGCGGAATTGTTCGAGCAAATCAGTTTGAATGGCTCGGTTTCTTTCGTCGCTAGAACCGCGAATGTCCGAAATTCCGTACAGCGGATGAACGTCAGCAAATACGATTGTTTCTGGGGGCAGTCCCCAACTTCGCCTTTCTGCTTCTTGGGCGAACCGCCACTCGACTGCGGGGTGGATGTTGTGAATGTGGGTAAACCGCTCCTGGATGGCTTGCCGCAGGGCTGCAATGAAGGCGGGAATGAGTTCTTGGGCGTGTTGAGCGTCAATGCCGTTGAAGTGGTTGGGCCGATCGCACAACACCCCCACGACGCCCAAAATCCGCTGCCCGCACCCCTCGCGGCTGACAGATTTGACTACCAGGGGCACCAGCAGCATCGATCGAGTTCCCATTCTCCGCAAAGTTCGATCGCACTCGGTTTCGCACTCCCTACGCAAGTCTGGCACGTTCCAAACTTGATTTGCTGCTGTGGCCTTCAACAAGTGAGAAGCTTCTAGGGAGTGCATTGAATAAAGAATCGGCTGCAAATGTTGGCCGTCTTTTGCAACTAAGAGCTGTACCTGTTCGCCGTCGAGGCGCAGCAGCAAAGTGCCGTCAGCATTGAAGAGCGATCGCAAACACCGATCGATTCTCTCAAATTTGTCAGGTCGCAGCATCGAATCTCGATCGATCAATAACTGAGTCAGACGGCGAATTTGCTCCTGCAGGGTGACATCAAAACCTTCTAGCAGCAGCAAACCTTCTACGCGGTAATTATCCAACTGCAATCGATCGGCTAACTTTTCCAGTTGATTCGGCTGCATCAACCAAGCTTCCCGTTCCGCAACAGGCATTAATTGTAAAGGAACATCCGCAAATTCATCTATTTTTGAGTCAATCCGAGTAATTTTTAACTGTTCCGAACCGAGCCAAAATTCAATAAATCTGGGTTCTGGGTGTTTGGGGTTTTTTACACTCGCCGTCACAGGTTCGTCTAGCACCCGCAAACCGTCGATGTCAATTTGATAATATTGCTTAAATACCCAGTGCAAAAGATGGCGGCGGTACAATTGTTCTGCTGTTTTGCCCCCCCAATCCTCGAACAGTTCCAGCAGAGTGAGGTGGGTTTCTGCAAACCAACCGTTGGTAGATTGAGTTGCCAAAGACGTTTCCTCCCAACCGGCCAAGCGACAAAATGCCGCGTTAGCATAACGCAGGGCAAAAGTTCCCGGTTCCACTACTGCGATTAAAACGCGGCGATCGCCAAGAAATTGAAACAGTCGCTTTAAATCTTGTTTCCACGTTTTCAAGCGTTCCATTTCAGCAGATTGACTAGGTACTTGGCCGGCCAAAGCTTCCAGTAGCTGTTCTATACTTGGTTCGCTGGGCAGATTGTTACTGTCTTGCTCTTTTGGGACGCTATCTGTAGCTGGCAGTGATTTTACGGAGTTGTTGTTGTTTTGAGGGGAAGACGATTTAGGAGTAGACATGAGTAAAACACCTGAAAGCAGTGGATTTTGCCAAAGAATATCAGCGATCGGCGATTATGGCTTTGTAAAGAGCTTAGATCCTGTTTGTAAAGTTTGTGTATGGGTATCGGAAACTGGGTTTTTTCTCGGACGATGGGCCCAGGGACTTTTACTTTTATTCACAAACAACCTCTCAGTCTCGACGTTATAGGTGATATTAACGTGTTTACCGCCTGGGGGGTAACACCCATTATAAGCGGTAGACAGTAGCGGATAGTGTCAGCAACTAATGCTATTTGACTCAGAGGCAAGATATATAGCAGGTTTGGGTTGAATGAAGCACAGCCCTGGTAATTGGTAATTGGTAATTGGTAATTGGTAATTAATAATTGGCAAGCTGGTTGCTTGTCACTAACTTAGCAAATTGGCGACCAAAATTCCAATATTACTTGCTATTTGGCAAGGCAAGAATTAACATATATAATACAGCTAACAGGATTTTTGAAAGGACATAGTTATGGCTTTAAAGGTTAACAATCTCATTGGCGATGTGAATGGATTTCCTGTATTTGCTGGGGGCGGGCCACGTGTTTTGGCATTCGCTACACCCGATGAGATTGACTTAGATGACGGAAGTTTGTCGTCTTTTCCCTGGGGAGTTTGGGGACTCGACGGCAACGATACTATAGGAGGTTCGTCGGATTCCAACGAACGGCTGTTAGGTAATAATGGCAATGATGTGATCGGCGGGGGCGGCGGGAACGACATCATTTACGGTGGCAAAGATGCCGATCGAGTGGACGGAAATGAAGGCAACGACGTAGTTAGGGGCGATGCCGGCAACGACATTATTTTTGGAGGCTTCGGCAGCGATATCCTGCGGGGAGGACAAGGAGACGACGATTTAGAGGGCAATGAGGGCAACGATTTCTTAGCAGGCGATCGGGGAGTTGACGTGCTCACGGGAGGCCCCGGTGGTGACATATTTGTGCTCAGAAGCAACGATGAAGCATTTGGTATAAATGGAGCCGATGTCATTACTGATTTTAAATTTGACGAGGGCGATCGCATCGGTTTGACGGAGGGTTTAACAGAACTAAACCTTTTCTTTGAAGACGACAATTTGATTGCTTACGATAATGACGGAATTATCAACGACATGGTGATTAAAAACATAATTACCGGACAGATTGTGGGGATAGTTCTAAACACGGACAACTTTGAACTTACTGGTGCATTTGAACAAGCGAGTCCGTTTGCATTGGCAGTTAACGGTTCTCAATTCCAGTTTTTAGCTTAGTTATGTGTAGGGAATTAGACGGGCTATAGAGCGAGTTGCGGCTAGGGGACACGGCAGTGCCGCGTCCCTACAGATAGCGGGCAATCTATCTATACGCAACCGTACTTTGCAGAATAGATATTAAAACATTTATCCCTTTATAGATTTTTTAGGCTCATCATTATTCCTCAAAGCCGTCGAATCCTTGAGACGGAGGTCATTAATTGAAAAAGTCGAAAAGGGCGATCGCACCCTCTTCACAGTCCAACTAGCGATCGCAGAATACATAAAAACTCACATTTTATAGCAGTTTTGAGAACAGGCAAGATGCCTGTTCCACAATATATGAATTTTAGGGCAGCAGTTTTAGAAACAGGCAAGATGCCTGTTTCACAATATATGAATTTTGTGGCAGCAGTTTTAAGAACAGGCAAGATGCCTGTTCCACAATATATGAATTTTCTTGTGGGGTGGGCTCCTAGCCCGCCCTGAAAGGATTATTCAAAAATTAGCAAAACATTAATCCAAACATCCGCATTTAGCCTTAAAATTAAAAAGACTGACTAGCCAACAATGCCCTATGTTTGAAGCCCTTGCCGATCGACTCGAATCCACCTGGAAAAAACTGCGCGGACAAAATAAAATCTCCGAGTCCAACATCCAAGACGCGCTCAAAGAAGTCCGCCGCGCCCTCCTGGAAGCCGATGTCAACCTCCAAGTCGTCAAAAACTTCATCGGAGAGGTAGCGGCCAAAGCACAAGGCGCAGAAGTCGTTTCAGGCGTCCGTCCAGACCAACAATTCATTAAAATCGTCCACGACGAACTCGTGCGCGTCATGGGGGAAACCAACGTACCCCTAGCCACCGCAGACTCCGGGCCCACAGTTGTCCTGATGGCTGGTTTGCAAGGAACCGGGAAAACCACAGCTACCGCCAAACTAGCGCTGCACCTCCGCAAACAAAATCGTACCGCACTGCTAGTCGCAACCGACATTTATCGACCAGCCGCGATCGACCAATTGCTGACCCTCGGCAAACAAATCGACGTACCAGTATTTGAATTAGGCAAAGACATTGACCCCGTAGAAATTGCCCGCCAAGGCATCGAGCACGGCAAAGAAATTGGCATCGATACCATCATCGTCGATACAGCAGGCCGCCTGCAAATCGACCAAGACATGATGGCAGAATTGGGGCGCATCAAACAAACAGTACAACCCCACGAAACGCTGTTAGTTGTTGATGCCATGACCGGCCAAGAAGCAGCAAATTTAACGCGCACCTTTCACGAACAAATCGGCATTACCGGCGCAATCTTAACCAAATTAGATGGGGACAGCCGCGGCGGTGCAGCCTTGTCAGTGCGGCAAATATCCGGCGCGCCGATTAAATTTGTCGGCGTCGGCGAAAAAGTGGAAGCCTTGCAACCATTTTATCCCGATCGCATGGCATCGAGAATACTCGGCATGGGCGATGTCTTGACGCTAGTAGAAAAAGCGCAAGAAGAATTCGACATCGCCGATGCCGAGAAAATGCAAGAGAAAATGCTCACGGCAAAGTTTGACTTTACCGACTTTCTCAAGCAAACCAGACTGTTAAAAAATATGGGTTCCCTCGGGGGCATCCTGAAAATGATTCCCGGGATGAACAAACTCTCAGACGAACAAATGCGGCAGGGAGAAGTGCAGCTAAAACGCACCGAAGCCATGATTAATTCGATGACAGTTGAAGAACGCCGCAATCCCGAACTTTTAGCAAGTTCTCCGTCCCGCCGCCGCCGCATCGGCAAAGGCGCCGGCTACGCTGAAAACGACGTAACTAAGCTGGTCAGCGATTTCCAGAAAATGCGTACCATGATGCAGCAAATGAGTCAAGGCAACTTCGCCGGCATGGGAGGAATGCCCGGAATGCCCGGAATGCCCGGAATGGGCGGCCCCGGAATGCAGCCCGGTTCCCGCGGCTATATGGGTGCCCAGCAGAAGAAGAAAAAGAAAAAAGATAAGCCTAAAAAAGGTTTCGGACAGTTGTAGAAAGCGTCAAACATATTGCACCATTGTCAAAAATTTGTAGGGGCGGGTTCACAGATCGTAATTGCCTAAAACGCATAATTTCGTAAACCCGCCCCACCCCGTGCGAGAGTCCTTTAACTTTTTTTTGTTGCCGAGTTCAATCTAAAAAAAACTGGAATTGAAGATGGTACAAATATTTACTGAACCAGAAACCATCTCTATAGAATTGCCTAACGCGATCGGCCTCTTTGTCACCCCAGAACAATTCGAGGCCCTAGCATTGGCAAATCCCGACTTGAGATTAGAGAGAACCGCAGCAGGAGAATTAATAGTGAATCCACCCACCGGAGGAGAATCCAGTAGCCGCAATCTCAGTATCAGCGGGCAACTCGGCAACTGGTGTGAAACACACGAAGATTTAGGAGAAGGCTTTGACTCTTCTACCGGATTCATCCTCCCCAACGGTGCTCGTCTTTCTCCCGACGCTTCCTGGGTGAGTCGAACTCGGTGGGAGGCCTTGACACCAAAACAGCGAAAAGGCTTTGTTCCCCTGTGTCCCGACTTTGTAGTAGAATTGTGATCGGCATCCGATAGTCTCTCCACCCTTCAAACTAAGATGCGGGAATATATCGACAACGGCGCAAGATTGGGCTGGTTGATTGACCCACAAAACCGGCAGGTAGAGATTTATCGACAGCAAGCAGAAGTAGAAATATTAATCAATCCTGCCGAGTTATCCGGGGAAGATGTATTGCTAGGATTTGTGTTGAATTTAAGGCGAGTGTGGCGTTAGATAGCTTTTGATACCAAATCCGCACAATCCCAGATTCCGCACCCCCCAACGGGCAGCGTACCCTGCAAAAGTGCGACTCGAAGTCGATCGTCAGAGACAATAGTGAATCAAAATATCGGAAATTATGTGTTACTGAGCATAAACCCGTTAGGAATTCCTAAACATTAACCTTCGGGCATGAGGTAAATTTTATTAATTCATAAAATATCAAAAATCATACCCAAACTAACTCTTAATTCTCAGCAGAATTGAGTTCGCATGATGAGAGTAGGCTTTTGGGCCGTTCCCACAAGAGATTCATAAAATTTATTGCGGCCCAACTAAATGGCAGGTCAGCTTACTACCCCTACTTTTATGCCTAATAGTTCGGTCGCCTTTTCGCTGTCTACAGGCTTAGAAAATAAATATCCTTGCCCCAACTCACACCCCAACTCTCGCAGTTTCTGTAGCTGTGTTGGCGTTTCTATGCCTTCTGCCACGATATCCATACCTCGGCTGCGAGCCAGCGTCACAATCGTCTGGATAATTTCTACGCCACAGTTATCTGCCCCAATGCGGCTGACAAAAGAGCGGTCAATCTTTAAGGTATCAATGGGAAACTCGTGTAAGCGGCTTAAAGAAGAGTAACCGGTGCCAAAGTCGTCGATACACAACTGAATGCCTAGAGCTTTTAGCTGCTTCAACATCTTTTCTTCCCTGGATACTGTTTCTAAAATGCAACTTTCAGTAATCTCTAGTTTTAGACAGTAACTGGGAATGCCAGTCTGCTGCAAAATGTCCTCAATTCGATTGAGTAGGTTTACTTGCTTGAGCTGCACGCCGGAAAGATTGACATTAATCGCCAAGGGAGGTGTGTGGGGAAACTGTTGCTGCCAAATACCGATCTGGTGACAAGCTTCCTGCAAAACCCACCACCCTAGTTCATTGATCAAACCAGTTTCTTCCGCCACAGGGATAAACTCGGCAGGCGGGTAGATAATGCCAGATGCGTGATGCCAGCGCACCAAAGCTTCAAAGCCACTCAGTTGCCCTGTAGAAAGGGAGACAATTGGCTGGTAGTGAACGCAAAATTCTTGTAGCGCGATCGCCCTTCTCAAGTCGTTTTCCAACTGCAAGCGCGCCATCGCAACAGTTTGCATCGCTGGAGCGAAAACTTCGTAACGCCCTCTGCCTTGAGCTTTAGCGTGATACATTGCGATATCCGCATCTCTGAGCACGTCTTCTGGGCGATCGTAACCCATTGTGCTAAAGATAATGCCAATGCTGATCTCGGTAAATACTTCATAATCATCCAAATTAAACGGCTGCCTTAATTGATGTTGGATGCGTTCAGCCACCCTGTTTGGTTCCTCAATATCTTTAATATCTTCCAGCAACAGCACAAATTCATCTCCTCCAAACCGCGCAACTGCATCTGTGTGGCGCAAACAAGCTTGCAGTTTACGAGCAACGCTTTTTAGTAATTCATCCCCAACCAAATGCCCGAGGCTATCATTCACTACTTTAAAGCGATCTAGGTCAATAAATAGCACCGCATATAAATAATCTTCACGTCTGTACGACAAGTCGATCGCCTGTTGCAGCCGATTCATAAACCAAGCGCGGTTAGGCAACTCCGTTAGCGCGTCGTGAAAAGCATCATGTCCTAATTTTTTTTCCCTTTCCAACAACTGAACATGAGCCTGTTGAAGCTCGTTCACAGCTTGTCTAAGTTCAGCCGTTTGAGAAGCCACCCGTTCCTCTAACTCAGAAGTGAGTTTCTGCAAGGCCGCTTCCGCCTCTTTTCGCGCTTCAATTTCCTCTTTGAGAAGCACATTTTGCTCTTCTAGGGTCTTGGTCACATTTCGCAGTCTCAGGTGTAGTTGCACGCGGGCTAGGACTTCTTCTTGCTGAAAGGGTTTGGTGATATAATCTACTGCCCCCATTGACAGACCTTTAACCTTATCCACGCGATCGGTAAGAGCAGTCATAAAAATCACAGGGATATCTTTCGTTGCCACAGATGCTTTTAAGCGGTAGCAGGTTTCAAACCCATCTATACCCGGCATCATCACATCTAACAATATGATATTTGGCGAAACTTCTTGTAGCTTCTCAATAGCACTTTCCCCATCCTTAGCCACTAAAACCTTGAAGCCTGACTCCTTCAATAAATCGAACAGAATTTTTAGGTTATTCGGGTTATCGTCAACAATTAAAATTACATTTTTTTTGTTGTTAAACATTTTACTCCTCTAAATGTCTTTTTACAAAAGCTAGTAGTTTTTTTTCTTCAAAATTATTGGAAAATTGCAAGATTTTATTAGCAAAGGGTAGATAGTTGCCGTCTATCTGCTTGAGTCTATTGGCTTCCTGCTCAACAACTTCAATATCGCCGATCCGAGCCGCATTAAACAGCGCTACCAGCTCTGTTGATGGTGGTATCACAAGCTCACCACTCTGAACATTTAACACATTAGTTAAACCTTCCCGCTGTTCGTTCCCTAAATCAGCAGGTTGGTCGTAAATCCATTCGATTTGCAAGTAATTCTTTAATACTTCCAGCAATTCGTCTACTTCGATAGGCTTTGACAGGAACTCGTTACAACCTGCTTCGTGGCTATTTTGGCGATCGAAGTTAAACACACTGGCGCTGGATGCTATCAAGATTACATCTTTAAACTCTGATGATTGTCGCAAGCGTCGCGACATTTCAAATCCATCCATTACTGGCATCACTAAGTCTGTAATAATCAGATCGGGGTTAAACTCAGCAGCTTTAGCTAAACCCTCTGTTCCATTACAAGCTTCCATGATTTGAAAACCTAGGGGTTCTAAAATATTTCTAAGAAGAGAGCGATTTTCTAAGCGATCGTCTACTAGCAGAATTTTAGTTTTATGACCTTTAAATCCAATTAAATTCATTGAAGTATTGCTCGAATTGGGCTCAATATATTCAGATGATTTAGTCAACTCTAAATCTAGAGAAAAAATGCTGCCTTGACCGAGTATACTCTCCACTTTTATTTCGCCTCCCATCATTTCAACAATTTTCTGTGCGATGGCTAATCCTAACCCAGTGCCTTCTGCCTTCTGTTGGCTATTTCCAACTTGTTCAAACGGTAAAAATATTTTTTCTAACTGTTCGGGGGCCATCCCAACCCCAGTATCTTGGATATGGAAACGAACTTTAGTAAGTGATGATTGGTCAGAGTCTTCCCCGTTACCTATTACGCCTACCTTAAAAATAACACCTCCTTTTTCTGTAAATTTAATAGCATTGCCCAAAAGGTTAATCAAAACTTGGCGCAGTCGTTTTTCATCAGCATTGACAGCGTTAGGAAGTTGATTTAATACTTGATAATTAAATGTAATTTCTTTTTGTTCGGCTCGGATGCGGCACATTTCCACCACGCCCATCAGAAAAAAAGGAAAATTAAAAGCTGAACTGTAAAGTTCCATTTTACTGGCTTCAATTTTAGAAATATCTAAAACATCGTTAATCAGGGTGAGTAAGTGCGAACCACATTGGTGAATAATTTGGATAGCATCTTTTTGTTTAGGAGTGGTAGTTTTATCGCGTTCCATAATTTGAGCGTATCCTAGAATTCCGTTCAGGGGGGTGCGGAGTTCATGGCTCATGTTGGCGAGAAATTCGCTCTTGGCGTGGTTAGCAGTATCAGCGGCAATTTTTGCCTCTTTTAGCTCACTTGTCCGTTCTTCTACTCGATTTTCTAGCTCTGAGTTGGTTTTTTCTAAAGCAGCAAAAGACTCGCGCAATTGCTGTGCCATTTGGTTAAAAGATTCAGCGAGAACTCCCAGTTCATCTATGCCATTTACGTCTACTTTTTGGTTTAATTGACCGCTAGCGATCCCTCTACTCGCTTGACTCAAACGAAAAATAGGATGGGTAATCCAGCGGGAGGCGAGGATTCCTAACAACGTCGCCAGCACTAACGCTAAAACGCAGAGTAGGATAGTGCTGCGGGTATTGGCATTGATTTGCTCCATAAAGTCGGCTTCTGGAACAACTACAACAATCAGCCAATCAAGACCTCGACCATCTTGGAAGGGGGATACTTGCACGAATTCCCGCTGACCATTTAGGATGAAGTCTAGTTGCTGGTTGCTGCTAATTTCGGTGAAGTTACCAAAGCGTTCTATTAAATGCTGCGCTGTACCTTTTATCAAAGGAACGCCGCTTTTAATCGCTTTTAATCTTTGTGTTTTTTTGCCATTTTTGCTGTTAAAAAATGGCTTCTCGGCGGTGGAAGAAGCCACTAGCAAGCCAGAGCGTTCTATGATGAAAGTCTTTCCAGATTTACCAATTTTTAAACTTTGGAGAAACTCGCCGATTTGTGAGAGGAACAAATCGGTACTTACCACTCCTATAAAAGTCCCCTTTTTATCGTAAACAGGTTGGCTAGCGGAGATTCCTAGGCTAGGTTGAATATAATATTGATAAATTTTATTCCATTGGGGTTTGCCTGCAACTTTTGCGGCTTTATACCAGGGTCGAATGCGGGGATCGTACTCGGGGTGGGTTTCCTTAAACTGAGTCGGGTTGCCCTCTCTATCTGCCCTGATGATCGTATTAAGAAAATTAGTAGATTTATCGGTTATTTCAATAACAACACTGCCATCATCCTTATATCCAGCACCCGCATATTCTTTTCTTTCCCCTCCAAAACTAATGTAACTAACCGTGGGAAATTGCTTGAGCTGCCAGAAGAGGTAACTTCTCATCGCACCCATATTGTTTGGATTCCACAACCCAAAGCGGCGAATGGCATCAGCGCTGATGCCATTGACTAAATAAGGCGTTTCCAAGTAAGTGTTTAGTTGTTGATTGATGCGGGCGAGTACCTCCGTTCGTAATTGGCTAGTAACATTGTTGACGGCCGTTTTGCCGTTGCGTAGCGAGAGCCAACCTGTCAGTCCCACAGCAACAAAGATTTGCAGCACGAATGGTACGACTAAGACGAGGCGCAGCGGGATTTTTTGAGGGCTTTTTGCAACTTCGTCCTCACTTGCGATTAGTGTCATGGCGGAGTCATTTTAGTATTTGGATTGTATCAATAACAACAGTCGCTTACCCTTGGTCATTTAAAGCGATCTCTAGGGAAATTCTTGATTCCCTCTATATTAAGTACACCTCCATTTACTTGTAGGCCAAGACCTCAATATGAAGTTATTTAAGCATACAATTATATTCAGGACTTAGGCACTATACGGTCTGAAACCCAGAGCCATCCTGACCTCCAGAGCCACCCTTAAAAAGACGGGAACCACTCCCGGGAGAAACCGCTTCAAAAAAGGGGAACCGCTCCCGGGAGCCACTTGAAAGCCCCTTAGTCAAGGCATTGGGGCGATCTGGTAAGTCCTAATACTGTTGAGTGCATAGTGCCTAAATCAACCCTAAACTCAACTTTGCCATTAGTTCAGGTTAAATCAGATGCGAAGCTTAAAAAGATTTGGCTGCACGGGCGATCGCCGGAAACGCAGCGGGCTGATCGAGATAGCGTTGAAATCCGCTGTTTGGCAGTTTCGTTTTTTCTTCCAGGGATACGTCTAATCTCCAACACCCCATCTAAAAACGATAGTCGCACCCCCGGAGGCGAGAGATGCAGTTCAACAGCCTTAAACTCTCTCCAACTTAATCAGTCAATTAAGATATAGCAATCCTTGCAGGAGTCGTAAATTTTTGACCCCACCCCAACCCTCCCCTTATCAAGGGGAGGGAGTAAGAAATTCACAAATGATTTAGGATGGCTATAGGTTCATCAAGCCTTTCTAAAATTGTTTGTAAATTTGTTGTCATCCCAACCCCTGCTTACTCAATCTAATCTTAATGAGATTTGCGTTTATGGGTGTTCATCTGCCCGCATCTGCGATCGCAATTATTGCTGTCCCAAAGTTCCCTTGTACTCGTCGGGTACAAATTCCGTAACCACTTGGCCGCCACCGCCGTCGCCTTTGACAATCACAGTTTGATTTTTCAACTCTCCCGCCGCCCTCGGCCCAGTCAAATTAAACACCGGATTTAGTTGCTTGTAAACAACATTTCCTTCGGCGTCGAAAGTCTGGTTAGTTAAATACCACGTTACGCGATCGGTATTTAATTGAGCTTGACGTTTTTCCCCAATTCCCACTACATTTCCAGTCAAATAAAAGATTTTTTTCTCTAAATCTCCCCGCCCCGTATCCCCAGTCATCGTCACCTTTTCCACGCGGTGAAAAACCTTCACAGGCCCGGGCGATATGACAGATTGCGCCGGAAAATTCCAACTCATCAAACTGCTTTCTATTTGCAGCGGCGGGTCTGATGGCATCAACTGAGCGTTTTGCGTCAGCGTCGCAATCTTGGTTTTTAAGTCTACATCTACTTGGTCAGCAAAACCGCTATCTGTTACTGTTTTATCTTTGTATCTGTCAATTTGAGTCGGTTTGTCGCTGTTTACCTTTTGTTGATCCACAAACCACACTAAGTGCTCGGTTCGCAATTGCAAAGCCGGATCTTTAACATTCGCCACCACAGATCCGAATAACTCCATTCTCTTAGCCCTACTGAAAACCCGCGCTTCCTTCGCTGAAGCCGTCACCTGTTTGTTCTCTCCCGTCAAATTGTTGCGGACAACTAAAACATCCTCCTTTGGTCGCCACTCCAACTCATTTCCGCGCAATACCACTCCATTTTTTAGGTCTTTAGCGACTATGTTACCTTTGAGAAAAACTTGATTTCCTTCCTGAAATACCTGCCCCGTTTCTCCCTGAATGTCGTAAATTTCTTTGCCGTCCTGAAACAATTTGCCCACGGGTTTCTGAACGTTAACTATCTTTTTATCTTTGCTATAAACGGCATTTTGCGAGTTTACTTTCCAGAACGTCTCGCCCTTTTCGTTTGCTTGTTCTAGAGTTACTTTGTTTAAAGTTAAAGTGCTGTTTGACTGTTGAGCAGTTTTGAGATCCTCCGCTAATTTGTTCTTTTGAGTCTCTTGCGGAACCGCACAAGCACCAATCCCCAAAATCAGTGCTGATAAAAATAGCAGCATCAATTTTGGGGATTTGAAATTGGGAATTTGGGATTTGAGATTAATCATTGGGAAGGGGGAATTGGTAATCGGTAATTGGGAATGGGGAATGAGGAATTGGTAATTGATAATTGGGTATTGAAAAACACTTAATCAAAAATTAAAAATGTGTCATACTTGGTCTAAATTTTTAACTTCTAATTCTTAATGATTCAACCCATTAACGCTCACCTATTAACCTTTACCAATTACCCCTTACCAAATCCCTATCTGTCGTCGTGTTCCTCCATCAAGCTCAGACCCGACAAAGGGCGGTAAGCATAATTAGGGCGCGATGTTTTTTGGATGTCGTCCTTAATCATTTCCAAATCGATATAGCGATCGGCTACATTAATCAAACTGTCGCTCGTCATCGATCGCAAACTCACCACCTCAACCCGCACGCCGCGATAGCTCACAGCGTCTACAGCATAAGCCAAATCGCCGTCACCGCTCACCAGTACCGCCGTATCGTAAGACCCCACTAAAGCCATCATATCCACAGCGATTTCTACATCTAAATTCGCCTTCTTAGAACCGTCAGGCAACTGTACCAAATCCTTAGAAATCACCCGGTAGCCGTTGCGGCGCATCCACAGCAAAAACCCCTGCTGTTTCTCGTTAGTGCGATCGACACCCGTGTAGAAAAAAGAGCGCAGCAGCCGCGAACCCGCAGTTAAACGGCACAGCAGCTTAGTGTAATCAATCTCAATTCCTAACTGCAAAGCCGCGTAAAAAAGGTTAGAACCGTCAATAAAAATTGCTACTCGACCGCGATTTTCTAGAACCTGTTCCGGCGTAAAAAGATCGTTGCTTTCTATTCTATTCAACATGATTGTTATGCCTCAATTTTTATGAAAGATTGGTAAGGAAATAAGTGCTAATTCGTAGTCTGTCATAACACCCAGAGCGCTGGCTGCCAACTATGAAGGTACTGTTTACAGCAGTTCGAGCCGCTTAAAAACAGGTTGGGGTTCCCCCAGAGTTTGGTTTGCCGGCAAAGCGCCCCAGGCAGCATGAGCTGCAAAATTCGCTAAACTGTTAACTGTAACTCGATCGTTAAAGTCAATTGAAAAACCTAGCTGCTGATAGATAGCGTTGCTGATATTTGGAATAATCGGCGATAAAAGGTAAGATGCTAGTCTAACAGATTCCAGAACAGAATATAGCACTTGTGCCACACTTTCGATCTGTCCCTGCTTGTACAAACTCCAAGGTGCTTGCACGTCAATAAACTTGTTACCGGCTCGCACTAATGCAAGCACGGCTTCGGAAGCCTTGCTAAAAGCCAACTCTTCGTAAAAACCCGCTACTTGAGCCCCCAAATCCAGGCTCATAGCCTTGAGAAGGTTGTCGCCGTCAATGTTTTCTCCCAACACATTCGGTACGCAACCACCGCAATATTTTCGAGCCATGTTTAGGGTACGGTTAAGCAAATTTCCCAAATCATTTGCTAGCTCAGCATTCAATATATTGATAAACCGAGTTTCGTTAAAATCGCCGTCCTCTCCGAACTCAATTTCTTTGAGAAAATAGTAACGCACTGCATCAGCGCCGTATTTGTTGACCAATTCGACAGGGTTTAAAGTATTACCCTCCGTTTTCCCCATTTTTTTGCCGTCTTTGGTCAAAAACCCGTGTGCGAAGACGCGACCCGGCACCGGCAGATCCGCTGACATCAGCATTGCCGGCCAGTAAACTGCGTGGAAGCGAAGAATATCTTTGCCGATCAAGTGCAAGTCAACCGGCCACCATTTAGATAAAGCATTCTCCAACATCGGGTCGCTGTCCGGATCTAGCAAGGCGGTGACGTATCCCAGCAAAGCGTCAAACCAGACGTAGATGCTGTGACTGGGGTCAACTGGCATTGGCAGACCCCATTCGAGATTTACTCTAGAAATCGAAAAGTCTTGCAGTCCAGAGTTGACGAAACTGAGCACTTCGTTGCGTCGGCTTTCGGGCGCGATGAAGTCGGGACGTTCTGCGTACAATGCCAGCAGTTGGTCTTGATACCGCGACAGACGGAAAAAGTAATTTTCCTCGTCGCGCCACTCAACTTCCTTGCTGGTGTGGACGGAGCACCGATTTCCGGGCAACAATTCCCGTTCATCCTTGAATTCTTCACAGGAGACGCAGTACCAGCCTTGCTGCTGGTTCAAGTAGATGTCGCCGGAGTTCCAGACGCGCTGGAAAAATTCTTTGACAATGTACTCGTGGCGCCGCGAAGTTGTGCGGATGAAGCGATCGTACTGGATGTCGAGTTGCTTCCAAAGCGCCTCAAACGCCGGAACCACTGAATCGCAGTGAGCTTGGGGCGATCGTCCCAAACTCTCGGCTGTCCGCTGAATTTTCTGCCCGTGTTCGTCCGTCCCCGTAACCAGCAAAACAGATTTGCCCCGCAGCCGCTCAAATCGGGCTAGGGCATCCGCAGCCATAGTCGTGTAAGCACTGCCAACGTGAGGTAAATCGTTTACATAATACAGAGGCGTTGTTATCGCAAAGGTATTTTTAGTTTTATCAGTCGATTTCATTGAATGCTAAAAGAAAATTCCCTAAATTCCGTTTCGATCTTAACTCAGCGGTTAAATTTTTTATGGAGTGGCAATCAAGCCAAATTCACTGCAAGTTATTTGCAATTGTTTAACCCGGGCTATTCCCAAAAGAAATATTGCTTTCATATCAACACTAATCTTTTTTAGTTCTTTTTGACGAACTCTCTAAAATGTCTTAATATTTTGACATTCTGCTGCCTTGGGAAGCGACGATCGCGGGCTTCGGGCAGCCTCAATTTATTTGTCGCAGCAGCTATCCCTAGAGCGGGCGATCGCCCACCCGGTTTGCAACAAAACTGATGGGTTGGGCTGCTAAACCTGCCATTCGACTAACACTCGGCGACCACTTTCTGTAAATGTGCGATCGCTCGCCATCGCAATCTTTTTCTTCCAAGCGCTGGAAAGTCGCTCCCCCGTAACTCCTGCCACTTTCCGAGCCGCTCACGGACGCAGAAACCGGGTTGTTTTGGAAACTCTCTGGTCAAGCGCGAAGCTTTAGTTTCTTACCCCAAAACATAGTATAAAACCCACATTTCGCACCCTCAACTCTCACTATCGGTTTTTACTTATTTTGATCCAGCAATAAAACTATAAATTCTACTGTTATACCGTATATTAACGGATAAATAACTATTTAAAAGCATAATTTATTACTTCAAGGATATAGTTTTCTGCGTAATTATACTGTGTAACACCCCTGGGTGCGGAATGTGGGATAAAAGCCTAGGTTTTTTGTCACAAAACCCGGTTGATAAAGGTTGCGGGTACGTCCACAGACAATAAAACCCCAAGCCAGTTAAGCTTGGGGCTCTCACATTAGGGTGCATCTAACAAGGGATGATCCGATCGCCCTCGATCGCCATCAGGAAAACTCACTCGATTTCCGCCAATAGCTTCTGACAAATAATTGGCTGCAGCTTCCACAACCGCGATCGCATTTTCATAAACCATCCGCGTCGGCCCCAAAACCCCAACACTACCCACCGGCACTGATCCCCGGCGGTAAGTCGAAGAAATCAGAGTACAGCCACGAATTGGTTCTAAAGAATTTTCCGAACCAATACGCACCGTTACCCGCTTCCCGGGGATGTCCAACTCAGGCGATTCAAAAATCAAAGGCCAAAGCAGTTCTTGCTCTTGTTCGAGCAGTTGCACCAGGGTTTGAACTTGCTGCAACTGCGAAAACTCAGGCAAGCGCAGCGCTTCTGCTAAACCGCCGATCAGAATCCGCGTGTAGGTTGGATTGCTTTGGCGGCTGCTCAAAGCAGTCAGCATGGTTTCCATCCACTCAGCGTACAGTTCAAAGTCCCGGTCTAACTCGCTCCAGTCTACAGTCGAGAGTTCCGAGAGCGATCGTCCCCGCAACTTGCTGTTCAAAAAATTCGACAAAATCTGCAATTGGCGATCGACGATTTCGACATCAGGCGTGTTACCTTCTGCGTCCCTCGGCAACTGCACCAAAACCGACTGAGTTTCGTAAGCATCCGTCACCACGATCAGCATCACCTTTCCCGGCTCTAGCTGCACCAGTTGCAAGTGGCGCAAGCAAGCCATATTGGTTTGCGGTATGGTGATCATGGCTATGTAACCGCTGATAGTTGCCAGGATTTGAGCCGCGCCGCGGAGTGCCGCGTCCATGCGGCCGTCAGACCAATTGAGCTGGTCTAGTACCTGTTCGACCTTGCGGGCCAGCGTATCAGACGGCTGGATCAACTGGTCTACATAAATTCGGTAGCCCGAGTCAGAGGGGACTCGTCCTGCCGAAGTGTGGGGCTGATAAAGCAGTCCAGCTTTTTCAAGAGTCCCCATCGCATTGCGAATTGTAGCTGGGCTGACGCTGAGGTTGAATTCGTCAGCCAAAGCTTTTGAGCCAACGGGTTCCGCTGTAGCTATGTAGTGGCGAACCGTTGCCCAAAGGATGTGTTGTTGCCGATCGGTGAGGTTAACGCGCACAGATATTTAAGCAGAATTAGAATTTAGAGTTGAAAGCCACTATTTAATCGAAACGTCTGTCCGAAGAGGGCGAGCGGGCAGACTTATCTATTTAAGATAACAGATTTAGGCGAAGGCAGAAGGAACAGGGAAGAAGCAAGAGGTAAGAAGGAACAGGCAACAGGGAAGAATGTTTTAACTTTTAACTTGTATAGCAACCGCCCGGACGGTTAGGACGTTCTTAATTGCACTTTCCCCATCCGGTCAATTTCTTCCTTCTCTCCTAGATAACAACTAAAGCCTTCTTCCTTCTTCCTTCTGCTATAACTTTCTATTTGGTAGCTTCGTTTCCCCGAACCGGATCTCGGCCCAATGCCCGATTCCTCGGCTTTGTTTTGCCCAATTCCCTTTAATTGTGTTCTTTCAGAATATTTTGCAGATAACTAGCCACTGCATCCGGCTGTTCCACCATTGCCAAATGGCCACAATCGGGAAGCTGAAGGACATTCTCGCCGCAACCTTGGAACATCCAGTGAAAGCTAGCCAAATGCAGCACGTATTTTGGTTCCATAATTTTGTCTTTAGTACCGGCAATAAAATAAACAGGCTGCTTGAGTTGGGAGACAATTTGTGGCAACAGGTGAATCTCCGGTTCTGTGGTGGAGTCCAACAAAGCCCCCAAAGCTGCCTCTGGATGAGCTCCCACGAAATCTATTAAGCGCTGCCGTCCCCAGGATCTGCCGATCGAGCGGGCTACAGAATCGCGGGCAAACAGGTAATCTGCTAACGGCAAGTGAGGCAGCCAGCCGGGACGCATTGTTACTAGCTGCTTGCCGACCGCTCGAAACCGCTCGAATTCTTCCTTAAGATAGATGCCGCCTCCTGCATTGATGCAGACCACCCCTTTAACGCGATCGGACAATTTGCTGGCTCCCCATAGAGCGATCGTACCGCCCAGAGAGTGTCCCACCAGCCAAGCAGAAGATATATCGAGTTTTTCGAGTAAAAGTTCCAAATCGCGAGCGTAAGCTGCGGGAGTGTAGCAGGAATTTAGCGGTTCGGAACATGGGCGATCGTCGCCGGGGTTCGATTGAGAATCGCCAAACCCCCGCAAATCATAGGTAAGGCACTGATAGTTTGATGCCAAGCGATCGGTCAAAGGTTGCCAGTAGTGGCGGCTTAACAGCCAGCCGTGGACAAATACCAGAACCGGGGAAGTTGCAGTCGGAGCCGTCAACTCGTAAGTGTGCCGAACCCCTAGGATGTCGATTGTTGCCATACTTTTATCCTACCCGCTCCATAAGACCTATGTAAACCTATGTATAGCCTTTCTCAGAAAGAGAGAGTACGCCGAAACCCTGTGTTCTCAAGCTTTTTCAGTGGAATTGTTTACCTCATCTACCCAAGAAGCGCTATAAGTAAGTCAAAAAGACTCAACTTTATCGATTTACCGCTTACTTCCTGCTGCAACGCGCGGTCTTAAGTTGACGCTACAAGATTTTTGTCCACTTCACTGGCAATTTTGGCCTAGCTTGCCCTTTTATCCGATCGCCCTAGAATAAATATTCCTTCAAACCAGCGTTCTATGTTTTTTGCAGTATTCAAATTTCTGTCTGCTGTACGATCGCAAGGGGGACATACATCAGCGAGATTTTTTAAGGGCATTTTGCGCCCATAATTTTCCCAACTTTAGCCGATTATAAAGTCGTAAACTATCGGGATATCAGTGTCAATTTAGACAAACACATATTTTTGTATGCTAGTTACCCATTAAATTAGTAACTCCCATATTCAACTATTAAAGCCGCACCAAAGTTGTGAAAATTTAAGAATTTTTCAAAAAATTAGCACTTACTTGTATATTGTTACTTTGCCATGATTTGGGGCTAGCAATACGTAATTTTATGGAGCGCATTTTTGCGGATATTTGCGACTGACTTTTGCGTGTAGTTGCGCGAGCTTATTTACTGCATTTATACGGTTATAAAATCGGGCTTTACGACTCACCACGCGCTGTTTGCGCTTCAAGTTAAAGTACGCCATCAAACTTAAAAAACTTGACAACATCGTTTCGGCGTGTCTCATGTTTATGAAAACCGCTATCTACACTCGTTTGTACGAACAATTTTGCCGAGCTTTTTATCCTATCTCACTGGACAACTTCTGCAAACTAATGTCTACTTATAGAAATCTAGTTATTTAGGGAGCATCGGCAGCTTGCCCTAAAATCGCTCGCCTAGCAATCTTTGTCGCACCCCCTCAGCGATTTTCTGACCCAGATACTCGGGAATTAAACTTTCATTGGGCCCCAACAAGTAGAGGATTAGGCGAGTTCGCCCCCGCCAAACCAGCAAATTAGCATTTACCACCAACAAATCCTCTTGCCAGATGGCATACATAACTTTGTAAAAAAGTCCAGGTTGATTATCTGCTTCAATCAGCAAAGCTGGCAAGTGGAAAACCGGATCGACGTAGAATTCAGTTGCTACATCTTCCAAACCCGCGTCTAAATTAAATTCCACCGCCAACATCTCTTCAACCTCAAAATGTCCCGCCAATGCCTCTCGAACGGCTCTACAGACGTTTTCTGCTGTTTTATCTGCCAGTACCTTGCCACCGCGAGATACGACCAATTTGATAAATACCAGCATGGGCGGGTAAATTTGACCGTACAGACTCAGACTGTGAATTGTCAGTCCGTAGGCGGCGAGCACTCCAAAAATATCGCTCAATAGAAAAGACTGGTTCCGGTAAGCAAAATGCAGGGCACTTTTGTTACCTTCGGCTCGGATTTCGATGACTGCTTGCCGAGTTTTGTAAAGCTGGTAAGCTAATTTGAGGTTTTGCAACTGGATTTCGCTGCTGACAAATTGCTCATAAAACTGCGGAAACGCTCGGTTAAAGCGCTTGAGAAGTTCTAGTGTAGATGGTTTTAAACCCGAAGCCATAATTGAGGAGAAGGTGCGGGAGATATACTAGGTATTGACTCTCCCATGCCTTATGGCAATGGGATTTTCGATTTGACGATTCGACTTAAATTGTCCCCGTCTTCTCACTAAAAGCAAAAGTCAAATCGGTCGGGGAACCGATCACAAGAATGTCACCGTTGCGTCATTCCAGTGGTATTTCCCACCAAGGGTATAAGTCCCGGCGCGATCGGCGGCACTCAAAAGAAGCACTTCCCAAAATGCCTCTGTCCTGGTTCGGCAACAAATTTTACCTTAAAAGCGGGTTGTCCGCGCACTGGCTAGCAGAACAGTTCTACGAAACTTGACAAGAATCAAGAATCAAAAAAGCGCAGACTCAATGTTGGACGACAAATCCCTGTTTTCGGCGTAAGATGAGTGTACCGTAAACTGTTCCTCAAGAGGCTACCGGCAATTCATCCCACGCCGATCGGAGTGGGTTTATCTGTCGGGTTCTCTTTCTCGTCGTCCAACTTCTACTACCTTAACCGCGCCTGCATGGGTTTTTGGAAAAACTTATTTAGTAGTTCTGAGTCTGCCTCTGTACCCCAAACACCGGAAATTGAGGAAGATGTGGCTGTTGGGTTAGGCGATCCGCTTTCCCCAACGTTTCGCAAACCCGCCAGCGGCAACGCTCGCATCTTTTTCAGTTGCGATCGGGACATTGACCTCTACGAACTCGAAGAACTTTGTAATGCAGTGGGTTGGTCCCGCCGTCCCCTGCGTAAAGTCAAAAAAGCTATTCAGCACAGCTTCCTAGTCGTCTCTATGTGGGAGATGCGGGGCAGCCAGCGACGGCTGGTGGGTTTCGCCAGAGCGACTTCAGACCATGCTTTTAATGCCACGCTTTGGGATGTGGTAGTTCATCCCGACTACCAGGGCAAAGGCATGGGCAAGGCGCTGATGAAATACATCATTAAAAAACTCCGCAGTGAAGATATCAGCAACATTACCTTATTTGCTGACCCTCAGGTGGTGGATTTTTACCGCAATTTGGGCTTTATGTCCGATCCAGAGGGGATTAAAGGTATGTTTTGGTATCCTGATTAGCTCACAGGTGCAGGTCGGCGTTGATTTGTTGAGGATATACAATACAATATTGACGCTGCCAACACCGAATGCACCTGTGCGCTGTGGTCAGTTAGGCTTTGATGTATCTCGGCACCAGCGCCGTTATGAAGTTGTGCAAGTATTGTCAGTCAATTTGAGATTTGAGACTGCGGCGTGAGACTTCGGCGAGCGCTCAGACCATCGGCGCTCAGTCGAAGGGCCAAGTCCCCGTCAGTCGAGTTGGCCTCAGTCGAAGGAACTATTTGAGATTTGAGATTTATTCCACAGATGAATCTGGGAGATTGAACTAGGATCTAAAATTGTGAGCAGCTCACGATGGCAGTCAGGGGCTGGTATCGGTTGTTGGGTGGGGTCAAACCGCACAACCTGAAAACAACTTCGCCTTAGCTGCATCGAGAGCTAAATATTTAAAAAAGCTTGACAAGCAAGCGGTTTTGTGTGTTAATGGTTAGAGGTTAGCTAACTATACCACCGGGATGTAGCGCAGTTTGGTAGCGCGCCTGCTTTGGGAGCAGGATGTCGCAGGTTCAAATCCTGTCATCCCGATCGCACAATGTTAAATAATAGATTGAAGCAGAACTGTCTCTGATGTTTACATTTCGTCAAAATGAAAACAAATTGAGGCAGTTTTTGCCGATCGTGTTAAGTCGCCAGTCTTTGCGTTAATGTGTTTCAGGATCGCTCCTGATGGAAAAAACATGAAATCATTAGTTCGTTTGGGCGCAATATTGGGAATTGTCGGCAGCACTCTGCTGGCCCCCTCCCCCATTGGTAAGATGTCTGCACTGGCGCTGCCGGAGCCGCAAATTTTGGAAAAATTGCGCTCGGTGCCAGTATTTACGATTACAGACGCTCAGGGTGCGCCCCTGATCGCTTCTGTTCCCAAGCAGGGTCAGGGTCAAACTGGTAATGCTTCCGTGGCGGGAATTTTCATCAGCCAGAAAGATGCTCAAGCTTTTGTCGATCAACTGAAAACCAGAAATCCTCAGTTGGCTGCCTCGGTGCGCGTGATGCCAGTATCCCTGGGCGAAATTTATCAGATCACTCAAGCAAATAAAGGCAAGCCGGAGGAAGTGCAATTTGCTTTCGTTCCGGCTCCGCAGCAGGTGCAGTCGGCTAAAACTGTACTTCAGCAGACTGGTCAACAAGTTAACGAGTTCAACGGTGTACCTCTGTTTTTGGCCAGAGGCGGTGCGGAAAATGGTTATTTGACGATTCAGCGGGGTCAGCAAGAGGTGATTCCCTTGTTTTTTAACAAGGAGGATTTACAGGGAATGGTCGATCGTTTTAAGCAGCAGCAGCCCAACGTGACAGCCACAATTAAGATTGAGGTGGTGAACTTGGAGAGCGTTTTGGAAGCTTTGCGTACTGAGAACGACCCGTTTTTGACCCAAATGATTTTGATTCCGTCGCGGGAGTCGCTGGAATTTGTGCGATCGCTCCAACCTGCTGGTGCGGGCCAAAATCCACAGGTTGCTCCGGCTCCAGCTCGGCCGGCTACTGCCTCTCCGACTCCAGCTCGGCCGGCTCCTGCTCCGAGTCAACCTCGACCGGCTCGCTAATAGTTAGTCAGCAGTCATTAGTCATTAGTTATCAGTCATTAATTAGTAGGTTGGGTTTCTCGACTCAGCCTACTAATTACCAATTACTAATTACTAATTACTCAGAAGTGTTGAATGATAGGAAAAGATTGCTAAAATTGGTCTAACAATGTATAATGGCAGAGTTATAAATTATTAATAATCAACTGAAATGCTATTTTCTAACTTCCCCAAAATTGTAAAACGGTATCTCGCCCATTTACCCAAAGATGATTATCCAGTTTTAGATAGCTTCACATTTGTCTCCTGCTGGCTAGGGTTTAGTTTTGACCAAAGTCTGGATACTATGCGTTCCCTATTTTCCCGTTTAAACAGTCGAGATATTTCCCTAGATATATCAACTTTTTCAAAGGCTAGTAAGCATAGAGATATTGATGTTTTTGTAAAAATCTTTGAAAGATTACAAGCCGATATAAAAGGTCAATTAATTAACAAAGATTGTCTCAGTTTCTTCCCTTTAGATTCAACGATAGTTACCTTGACAAGTAAATTACTATGGCAACAGGAATACCATCAAGTAAAATTATTTGCTGGAACGGACAATGAACGGGGAATAATTGATGGAGTACACATTCATTTTGGTCAAGGTCATGACAGTGAGCATGGAGATAAAACTATAGCAGCCACACCTCAAAATGGAGTAGCTGTAATGGATAGAGGTTTTTCTAGCTCTGAACGCGTTCAAGCATTAATGAAACAAGAAAATCAATATTTGGTACTACGAATTAAGAATAATTCTACTATCAACATGAAGGAGAATGGAACTTATGAAGTGTGGAGTGACCAACGAAAAGTTCAAGTAAGATTAGTGAGTTTTTCAGATTTAGAAACACGAACTGAATTTAGGTTTGTCACTAATTTACCTGAATCAGGAGAATTAGCATACACTAATGAAGAAATTGGAGAAATTTATCGCAGACGATGGCAGATTGAATTGCTGTGGAAATTCTTAAAGATGCATTTAAAATTGGCTCCTTTAATTACTAAAAATACTAATGGAATCAAGATACAAATCTATGCCTGTTTGATTTGTTATTCGTTGCTTCAGTCAGTTGAAATTCCTGATGAAATTGGAAATAAACTCTTAGACAAATTACGATATTTACAGGCTTTTATGTGTGAGAAAATCAGCTATATTCACTGGTTTAAGGAACTTGTTTTCAATTGCTGAAATCAGCATTTTATAGGATTCGTATGTCTATTTTCAGAATCCTATCAATAAGCGTTCAACACTTCTGCTAATTACTAATTACCCGTTAGCAATTGCGAATTACCCATTAACAATTACCGATTACTAAAAAGCCTTATGTTTGCTTCTGGTTTAGAGCTTTGGCAGTGGGTGAATCAAGCTAAGGCAGAGGCGATCGATTATGATATTCCTCTAGCAGAAATCGACTGGCTGCTGCAAGAGCTGGCTGGTTTGGATAGGTTGGCTCTGCGTTTGGAGTCGTTTAAAGATTTGCCAAAAATTGAATTAAAGTTGTCTTTATCTGAACTTGCTCAATTGTGGCAGCGGCGCTTGCAGGAACGGGTGCCGGTGCAGTATTTAACGGGAGTTGCACATTGGCGCCATTTTTCGCTGAAAGTAACGTCGGCGGTGCTAATTCCGCGTCCTGAAACGGAATTGCTGATCGATTTGGCTGTAGAAGCTGTTAAAAGCCGTTTAGAAGCAGAAAATATCAATCAAAAATTTACCCCCCCCAACCCCCCCTTAGTAAGGGGGGGAGAAGATTTAAACTTATCCGAGCTTCGGGGGGGAGAATTTGCCAAATCGCATTGGGTGGATTTGGGGACGGGCAGCGGGGCGATCGCGATCGGCTTGGCTTCTGCGTTGACAAATGCTACGGTTTATGCAGTAGATTGCAGTTCGGAAGCTTTGGCAGTTGCCCGACTGAATGCTGAGAATTTGGGTTTTGGATCGCGAATTAATTTTTATCAAGGTTTTTGGTGGGAACCGCTAGCATTTCTCAAAGGTCAAGTCAGCGGCATGGTGTCTAACCCGCCTTACATTCCCAGCAGCACGGTGCTGAGTCTGGAACCGGAGGTTGTCCGACACGAACCTCATCTGGCCTTAGACGGCGGTTTTGACGGGTTAGAGTGCATCCGGCATTTGGTAGAAACGGCTCCCGATTATTTAGAATCCGGGGGAGTTTGGTTGATTGAGATGATGGCGGGACAAGCTGAGGCGGTAGCTGATATGCTGCAAAGTCACGGGAGTTACGGTGAAGTTCAGATATTTTCTGATTTAGCAGGAATCGATCGGTTTGCCTTAGCCTACCGTCTTTAGGTTTCAAGAATATGCCAAAATTCTCAAATCTTAAATCTAAAATGGCATGACACAAGTTTCGATCGATGCCCTAGTTCAAGGGGCAATTTCTGGCAATCATATCGTCAGTTTTCCTACAGATACTGTACCCGCTTTGGCTGCGCGGCCCGATCGCTCGGAGTTGATTTTTGCAGCTAAACGTCGCAGTCAAGACAAACCGCTGATTTTGATGGCTGCATCGGCCCAGGCCTTGTGGCCCTACGTGCAGGGAAGTCCAGCAGAGTTAAAATTGTGGCAGCAAGTAGCCGAATCCTATTGGCCGGGGGCGTTAACTTTGGTGCTGCCGGCTTCGCCAAAAGTCCCGGCGGCGATGAATCCCATCGACCCAACTACAATCGGAGTACGAGTGCCTAACCTTCCCCTGGCCCTAAAGATTTTAGAGCAGACAGGCCCTTTGGCTACTACCAGTGCTAATTTATCCGGTCAGCCGCCTCTGGAGTCTGTGACAGAAATTGAGGCTCAGTTTCCCGAAGTCGTGACATTAGTTCCTTCTGAATTAACAGCGACAACAGCTTCGAGTTTGCCTTCCACTGTGGCTAAATGGAGTGGCAGCGATTGGGAAATCTTGCGACAAGGCACGATCGAGTTAGAATGCTAAAAGCTAAACTCCAAGGCAAAGCAATATGGCGCCGATCGGCTGGAGCGACTTTATATATTTAGGTATGGGACTGGGGCTGGGTTTGGGAAGCAGTTTGATTTGGCGTCTGCGGCAAAAAAGCTCGCAACAGCCCGAACCTGCGCCCAATGTAGCCCCACCTCCTCAAGAAATTCACTTAGAGAAGTTTGATGCCCTTTCTGACCAACTTAAGCAAACTCAATTGGCTTATCAGATGGCATCGGAGATGAGCCAATTTAAGGCGGGTTTTTTGGCTCGAACTTCTCACGAGTTGCGATCGCCCCTTAGCACTATGATTGGTACGCTGCAATTAATTCTCTCGGATTTGTGCGACGATCCTGCTGAGGAACGAGAGTTTGTCGAGCAAGCTCACGTCGCGGCACTCAAGCTGGTGAAATTGATAGATGAAATTATCTCTGTTGCTAAAACTGAACACGGCACTGAAAGGATGGAGATTGAGCCGATTCAGTTAGCTAAGGTTTTTGACGAGGTTGATGATTTAACTTACTTGCAAGCTGCTAATCGCGGCATTCGTTTGGAGATATTGCCGCCAGATCCGGGGATTTATGTATTGGCAGATTTGCCGAGGTTTAGGCAAGTTTTAGTCAATTTGGTAGATACTGCTGTTGCTCAGATGGAGGAGGGGAGTATTTCTGTTTCTGCCCATACTTCGCCGGAATCTGGATACGTTCACATTTGGGTGGACGATCAGCGTTCAGTGAGTGCTTGGAGCGAGTCTTGGGATTTGCTGAAGCACGATTTGGAGTGTGATGTTACCAAGAGCAGCGATAATTCTCAGGTGTCTTCTGGAATGAGGTTATTGATGAATCAGACTCTTTTAAGTTTGATGAGCGGAAAGTTGGAGGTTCTGGCTGTGCCTTCTGAGTCCGAAGAGTGCAATTTTAACCGGACTCAGTGTTCTATTCCTTTGGCAACTTTGTGATGGAGGAAGTTCGGCCACGAGCATCTCACTTTTTCACCCAAGCTAGAAATGGGAGACAGGAGTCAGGAGTCAGGAGGCAGGAGGAAAGATGAAGAAGGAAGGAGCCAGAAGAAAGGTTTTTACAAATATGAGATGCTCCTGTTCGGCCACGAGCAATTTACGGGATGTAACTGAGATATTGCACCATTGTAAGCAACAGGCAAGATGCCTGTTGCACAAGAGAGGAATTTTATTGTGCAACAGGCCCGAAAGCGCAACAGGCAAGATGCCTGTTCCACAAGAGATGAATTTTATTGTGGAACAGGCATCTTGCCTGTTCATAAAAGGCTATGGAGAATGGTGCAACATATGAAAGGTAACGGAGGTGGGGAAGAGGGCAAAGGATTTAACAGATTTAACGGAGGTGGGGAAGAGGTTCGAGGGAATATGAAACAAGGAAATTATTTATCAGAAAATTGGGTTGAAAACCCCGTCCTTTTAGGACGGCTTTGTTCTATAGTGTAAGAGTCTACAGGCTCAAGACACGTTGAAATAGCTACGGTGAGAAGCGTACCTAGACAGCTCGGAGGGGCACTGTTTGACTACATCCCTGAAGACAAAAGAATTGAATCGCAAAAAGTCGCCACAGGGCATTGGGAGACTTAAAACGGACAAGGAGGGAAGGTAAGACTACTTCGGTAGCGCATCCCAATGAACTGTCAAGGAATCCTCTCACTTTTAGGGAGAGGAGGTATGTCAAAGGGAGTAAGGTGCGCCCTTACGCACCCTACATATTATAGATTTTGGTGCCAATCTGGTGATTATTTAACAATTAGCAGTTAGCAATTCGCCGTTGCTAATTTCTAATTCGAGATTCTCTTCTAGAAGCTGATTTTCAAGAACCATGGTGGTGCTAGCGTTTTGCTGAAAACCGATGCGCTCGTAGAAGCTTTGTTTGTAAGTTGTCATCAGGTAAACTCGCTCTACTCGGCACATCCGAGGGTGACTCAAGACGGTTTGCACTAATTTACGGCCGAGTCCTGCACCTTGGTAATCCGGGTGAATGGCGACATCCCAGATGGTAGCTCGATAGATCCCGTCTGAGGTGGCTCTGGCAAAGCCGATCGCGCGTGAGCCATCCCAAACTGTAACAACTGGTTCGCTGTTGGCGATCGCAATTTCCCAATCTTCTATCTTGCGTTCCCTCGCCCAAAAGGCGGCGGCTTTAAATAGTTCTTGGATCTGTGCGATGTCTGCGCGATCGCGACCTATACAAAATTGAATGTGACTGGAATCCCTAGTCGTTGATGTCATGCTCAATCTTCCTTCAAGTTGTATCTAAACTTTGTTACTTTTACTGTCTTAGCGGGTATAGTTGATTTTGCTTGGGAACAATCAATGATTTAATTCCCCATTTACAAAACTATTTTTATTCAGACATATTTCCTAACTAATTTCGGTGATTATTAATACTTTTTGGGGTAAATCTTGTAAAAAAGTTTTTGACTCAAAATTCCCAACTTATAATTCCTACCATTTGAGATTTGAGAGTTGAGATTTTAGATGCGAATGACTGATTTGGTATGGGTTTACAGTTCGCTTACAGAGAAACCAATTTTTTTGTGGTTACAGCCCACCGCACTGACAAAAAACCCGGTTTCTGAAATTCTTAATGCGTAACTGAGAGCTTAATATATGCCGTAATGGCTCAAAAATCATCTATCGATCGAGAGATGTGTTGACTCCACGGGAACACCCGAAGATTGTGCTGTGGAGTCAATTCTTTAATCTCTAATCTCAAATCAAGTGATATCAAATCCGTTAGCATCGGAATAGTAAATTCGAGTTCACGGTTGACGGTTGACGGTTGACAGTGAACAGTCAAGCGTCAACCGTCAACCGTCAACATCATTCCGGTGTAACCGGAAATGATATGAATCAGTTTTTCAGCCAGCGGGCGGCGTCTTTGGCGTGATAAGTCAAAATCAAATCAGTACCAGCACGCTTGAATCCTGTCAAAGTTTCCATCACTACTCTTTCTTCATCTATCCAACCGTTGAGGGCGGCGGCTTTCACCATCGCATATTCCCCAGAAACGTTGTAAGCAGCAACTGGTAGGTTAGTTGCTTCCTTCACGCGCCAGATGATGTCCATATAAGCTAAAGCGGGTTTAACCATGAGCAGATCTGCGCCTTCGGCAATGTCGAGAGCAATTTCTTTAAGAGCTTCGCGGCCGTTTCCGGGGTCCATTTGATAGGTGCGCCGATCGCCAAATTGCGGAGCAGAATCGGCAGCATCCCGGAACGGGCCATAATAAGCTGAGGCGTATTTTGCCGCGTAAGACATGATGGGAATATCTTCAAATCCAGCGGAGTCCAGTCCTTGGCGAATTGCTCCGACAAAACCGTCCATCATTCCCGAAGGCGCGATAATATCTGCACCAGCTTTAGCTTGAGCAATTGCGGTTTTCTTCAGCAATTCTAGGGTGGGATCGTTCAAGACGCGGCCGCTTAAATCTCCGACTTGCAAATAGCCGCAGTGACCGTGACTGGTATATTCGCACAGACAAGTATCGACGATGACGATTAAATCTGGTACGGCTTTTTTAACTGCTTCCGTCGCTTGTTGGACGATGCCGCAGTCGTGCCAAGCACCTGTCGCGTCTGTGTCTTTATCTGCGGGAATGCCGAATAAAATAATAGCGGGAATGCCGAGGTCGTAGACTTCTTTTGCTTCTTCTACTATTTTGTCTACCGATAGCTGGTAAACTCCCGGCATCGATGTGACTTCTTTAGCAAAAGCTTCCCCCGGTACCGCAAATAGGGGGTAAATTAAATCGCTCGTTGTCAAGATATTTTCGCGTACCATCCGGCGGAGTTGGGGATGGTTGCGGAGGCGGCGGGGGCGGTGAGTTGGAAACATAATGTTTTTTTTACGGTAGATAAAGCCCTGTTTTTGAGGACTCGCGGCGTTTCTTTAAAAGTCTAGAGCTTATTGTTGGCCGATCGCCCTGTACTTAAGTAAAGTTCTGTAAAAGCCAGGATGTCGATTGTTTGTAGTAACTGAGATGTTGCACCATTCTCAATAACCATTTTATGGGCGGGCTAGAAGATCCCAACCCGTACTCCCCACAGGAAATTCAGTCTTTGTGGAACAGGCCCGAAAGCCGGCTCTTGAGAATGGTGCAAGAATTAAGTAGTAAGGAATGCAAGTCCTTTCTAGCTTTTCTCGTTTGCAGACTCAGGCGTAAATGTGGTTGGATCGGTTGGTACGGATATCTCGCTGGCTTCATACCTATAACCAGGCTGCCCAGAAGCGAGGATAGACTGTAAATTATAAATGTATCGAATAGTAACGGTCTTATGTACAAGCAACTAATTTCAAAGATGAAACCCCTTTTGAAACCACTATTCGCGATCGGTCTGGTACTGACGCTAGCCCTCGGTAACGCTGATGGAGCTCTGGCTGCCCGCAGCGGAGGACGCATCGGCGGCGGATCTTTTAGTGCTCCAGCGCGCAGTTACTCATCCCCGAGTCGCACTTACGCGCCGTCGGGAGGGGGTTACTACCCGGGCGGCGGCTTTGGCGGCGGTTTCGGTTTCCCGTTCTTGCTGCCGTTTTTTGGCTTTGGCGGCGGGTTTGGCGGCCTGTTCTCGATTTTGATTTTTATCTCGATCGCTAATTTCCTCGTCCAAAGCTTCCGCCGCGCCGGGGGCGGAACTGACGAACTCGGCAACAGCGCCCCCACTACTACCGTATCTGTCGCCCGCTTGCAAGTTGGTTTGCTAGCAGAGGCCCGCGGTTTGCAAGCCGAACTCGACGCCCTAGCACGCAAAGCGGATACCGATACAGCAGCAGGTCGCGCTCAAGTGCTGCAAGAATCTACTCTGGCGCTGCTGCGGCATCCTGAATACTGGGCTTACGCGGGCGCTGAATCTGTGCAAACTCGTTTGGAAGCAGCCGAAGCTAAGTTTAATCAATTTTCTTTGGCAGAACGCAGTAAATTTACTGAAGAAACGCTCTCGAATTATAACAATCAGCTCCGGCAAGCAGGGAGCAGCAATATCCTGCCAGGTTTGCAGGAAAATGGGGCGCTGGTTGCTTCGGATTTGAATTCAGAACCCGGGGAATTTATTGTGGTAACGGTGATTGTCGGTACTCAAGGTAAATTGCAATTGCCAGCAGTGAAAAACTCCGAAGATTTGCGCCAAGCTTTGCGCCAGATTGGGGGAGTATCGAGCGAGCAGTTGCTGGCGATTGAGGTGCTGTGGACTCCTCAAGCCAACGGGGACACTCTGACTGCTGACGATATGTTGGCCGGCTATCCTGATTTGCGATCGATTTAGTGAGCAAGACTGGGCGCGGAGTATTGTCTACCGCGCCCCCTCCCGCAGCAAAGCTGGGCGGGTGAACCCAATTGGTTTTGAGACGCGAATTTTACACGAGTTTTTTGAGGTCGATCGAGTTAAAGAAGATTGTTTAACAAATGCTAGTATTGAGAGATTATCATTCAGCCTGATTCATCTGCTATGGGCAAAGCCTGCCTGAGATGGGTTGTGCGAAGAAGTTAGGCAGGATAAAAAAAACTGTATTGAGCGAGGACTGCTTCGGAAGAAGTTGCGACCGCGCGCCATCTAAATTATATATGAAAGAAGAAGGGATCGAGAGCTAAAACTTATGGCCGACAGCAGCAGAAAAAAAGCACTTTTTATTTTGAGCCAGTTAAATAATGACGATATCAACTGGATCGTCCAAAAAGGCAAAAAGGAAGTTCTCGATCCGGGCGGGGTTTTGATCCATGAAGGGAGACAGATCGATGCGCTATACATTGTTTTGAATGGGAGTTTGAGCGTTTTGATCGAAGCTGAGCGGACTAGAGAACTCGCTAAAATAGCCAGCGGAGAACTGGTGGGAGAAGTCTCTTTCATTGACGCTCGCCCTCCTTTGGCAACGGTGAAGGCGATCGAAGAAACTCACTTGCTGGCAATTCCTAGGCGGCAGTTAGTAATCAAACTTCAAAACGATATGGGCTTCGCTTCCCGGTTTTATTATGGAATTTCACTGTGTCTGGCAGACAGAATGCGCGGTACGATCAGACATATAGAATACGGTCGCAATATTGAATTATATCAACCAGAATTTGAACGAGAGGATATCAATCCTAACGTCCTGGAAAATTTGGCGCTAGCGGAGGCTAAGTTTAATTGGCTGAGGGAAAATGTTAAAGCTTGAGGAATTTTAAGGCTTTTTTGAGCTGGGTGTGAAAACTTGCCCATTGATACGGTAATTGAGAGATGTACGATGTAACCTCTCCACTCAAAAAACCGATGTGCAAAACACAACACGGGCGGGTTGTACCGGAAATATCGAGCAATAACTGCCGGAACTATAAAAACCCGCCCCTTGGGTTTGCAGTTGCAATTTCGCGCGCTGAAACGCCACTACCAACCACACAATCTAGATAATGCCCGGGCCTTTACCGCGAGTGTCTGCATCCATTGTCAGTTTTCCTTCCTCGCCTTTTTTATCTTTCACTTCTGCGAGAATTCGAGCGCGTTCTGCGGCTTCAGCTTCCTCTTTTTCTCTCAAATCGCCCGGTTCGTTGATGTACATTTCCGGTTCGATCGCGTAATTGTTAACCAGACCTTCTTTGTCTACTGTATAACCATCTGTAGTGTGAATGCTTTCGTCATCGGTTTGGTCATCAGTCTTTGCAGCTTTCTGCTTTCCTTCGGTGGTTGTGTGCATGAAGTTAGCGCCTTCGCGTTCTTGCCGCGCTGCTGTCTCCGCAGGAGTAATGCCCCTGTCGTAGTGGGGGGCTTCCATATTAGCTTCGATTTCTTCGTCGGCGGGTGTTGCTTTGCTAATTTCTCTCTCGGGCGGTGTTGGTTGGCGATTAGTCATGATTTATTCCTGAGTTATCTTTTCAAAAAGGTCTTTGCGCTATGTTTAAATATTAGGCCCAAGCTAGCTCATTCACAAACTATCTTTGGTTATAGTTTGCGAAAAATTGCTGTGAGGGAAAATACCTTGATGGACTCTTCCTGAAGACTGATAAAATTCTGTTTTTATTTAAATTTTTACTATCGGCGACTATTTGGCATCTATCTAAAGATAGGGAAGTGGCCATTGCCGGTTGAGGATTGGGAATTGTACTAATGACTAATGATAGCAGTTTAGAACCAGAATTTTACGGTAGGCCAGTTCTCAAGCTCGATAGTCATCAGTCATTCCCAATTATTCAATCCTTTAATCTAAAATCGTGTGACTTTACGATTCTTTAAAGAAGCGGATGATTTCGCGGACGTGGTTGAGAAATTGTCCGTCATCGGTGAGTTGGGCGATCGCACTTTCTGCATCTCTTGCGAGTTTAGTGTGTTCTGCCTGATTTGTCGCTTGCAAAGATTGTAGAGATGCAGCTACATTAGTTAATTGCCTTCTGATAGCTTCCCGTTCCCGATTTTGGGCAGCCGCCCACGAATTCGGATCGTCTGAATTTAATTGATCGGTCAAATTTCTAACTGTAGATTCTAATTCTGCAAAGCGGCTGCGGAGTTCGACAATATCTTCGCGGGGGTACAAAAATTGGCTGCGGATAGTTGTCAGCCGCTGGGCTAAATACTGATAACCTCGGATAGCTGGACGCAATACAGTTAACAGCAGTGCAGCACCGGAACTGAGATAGCCAACAGCACTAATTCCGGTGGCGGCTAGGGCGTAAAGTGCGATCGCGCTAAACAGGTGAAGTGCGATCGCCGCAAAGAGCGATCGGCTAACTAATACAGTAACGTATTTGACTTGTTCCTGATCGACAGCAATGTTTTTTTTAGTCGATTCTGCGGCTTGCGCTAAAACTTCTTTAGCTTCAAAATGGATATTCCAGGGAACTGTAACTATCAGCAACAGCCATTCAAAAATAGCAATGGCAATTACCCAATCAATAAAACTGCCGGCGGAGACGTGCAGCCATTGCAGAATGGCAAAAACTAGCAGCAAAAATATGCCTGTGACGGCACCAAAACCTGCGAAAGTGTAATACATAGCGATGCCTTGGTGGAATGTTGTTTTGATTGTGGGTAGGTGATTTAGGTCTGGAGTAATAAACTGTGACAGTTAAGTGAGCGTCCTATTAATCCCGGTTCATTAGTTATGAGTAAAAGTGCAGATCAAGGGTTGCGATAAACCTGTTTTTTCCCACAAATACTTGCTCTCCCTCAATCGTGGAAGGTAGTTGAGATTTGGGGTAGCTTGTTTAGCTATGGATTCATAAGGTGTGACAGTTAAGAAATCGTCCTATTGAACCCAGTTTATTAGTGATTAGTAATACTCCGGGAGACAAGGGTTTCTAGACGCCTGGTTTGTTCCAGGAACATACACGGGCTTGAACCCATCCATAATAGACATCTCCAAAAAACAAACTATCGTTAAATTGCAAATATATTATAAGAGAGATTTATGTAAAAAGAATGAGTCAACTTCGCGAACACATAGAAAGACATCCCTCAGAAACTACTGGCCTATTGGATCTAAAGTATGACCAACTTATAGGGCTAATTACTCACGCAGAAAATCTGTATAACCAGCAGAAAAAAGTTCAAGATAATTATAAAATTCGCATCATCAAAGGCGGAGGTAGTCGCCCACCTAAATTAGAGATTGCCGCTCAAATTCTCCTGAGTTTGGTATATTTACACCATGTTCCCACATTTAAAATATTAGGAGTTCAATTTGGAGTCAGTGAGTCAGCAGCTAATTATATCTTTCACAAATGGATAAAAGTTTTTAGAGAACTGTTGCCTGCTTAGAGAGTTAGAGCAGGTAAAAAAAATGATTCGGAATGGCAATGGGTTTTTGAAATATTGAGTGAATTTGAGTAGATTGTAGATAGCTATGAGCAGCCAAGAGAAAGACTTACAGACTATAAAAAGCAGAAAAAATACTATTCAGGTAAGCAAAAAAAACCTACCTTAAAAAATCAAATAGTTGTAATGCCGAACGGGGAAAAATTGTTGATGTAGTAATGGGAGAAACTGGAAAAACGGCGGACATAAAAATTTGGCGTTCCCGACGAAAAGAATGGAATTCCGAACACAAATTTCAAGGGGACAAAGCTTATGTAGGGGAACTATTAATTGATACTCGTCACAAAAAAACTCTAAGTAAAGATATTACAGATGCTCAAAAAAAAGCCCATAAACAGAATGTTAAAAAAAAAACAATAATAGTAGAGCCTATGATTAGGTTGGCGAAGATTTAGTGTGCAGCAGAAAGATTTTGCTGAAAATCTGGCAATTACGAGCCAGTAATTCGGGTCGTATGTGGATTAATAAGATGGCGGATTGGTGCAATAGTTATATGTCAAAAAAAAATCGATATAAACCGGAAAAAATAGTAAGAATAATGTCATAAAAATGGGCATTTATGATTAATAATATAGTCTTTAAACCCTTATTTAACTGTTAGTTCTTTGTCCGAAGCTGGCTTCGAGCTTCGGACAAGAAACCAAGCGGGGAAAAGGTTTGGCAGTTATTGGAGATGTCTATTAATTGCCGTCGCAATTGATTTAATAAATCCTCAACATCTAAAAAACTGGTTTACTAAATGCTGCTACTGTCATCTATGAACTGAAATAAGACTTACGCAGGTCTAGGCTAGAAACTGGGTTTTTCGTAGATTTTTAGTTGAGAGACTAACAATTTTTCTAGGAAACCCGGTTTATGAGCGTAAGTCATGTGAAAATTATGCTTTTCACTTTACTCCTCAGAAACTATTATCAAAACCAAGGCCATTCTGCGATCGGATAAGATTTTTGAGATTCAGCTACTGTCGCGGTAATTTGCCGATTTGCTTCCCGCCGCTGAGCTAATCTCCACTGTCGCCGGCGCCAAAGTGCCAGACCAGTGAGCGACAACAATGTCGGTGTAAGTCCGATGAAAACGTAGAGAATTCGTGTTATCAACCCGCCAAAAGCACCGATATGTATCGGGAACCACGAAATTATAATCCGGAAAGCCGCATTTGTTGTAAAAGAATTTTCCACCCGCAAAGCTTCTCCGCTATACCGATCGAGATAGACGTAGCTGCTACCGTTGGGGTGGATGTCCCCGGTTAGTCTTTTACGCACTAGGAATGTCCCCTGCGGTTCGCGGGGAAAGGTAATGGAAAGGCTTTTACCCGAAGGTAATGCCAAGTCAGCTTTTTGTAAAACAATATCTGCTGCGATTGTCGGCGAATTCGCCACAATAGTTGATGTTAATTGTGGGGGTTTTGGCGTACCCGCGAGCGAGTAAACGGCGCTTTTAAACTGAGTTTCAAAAGTCATGGCTGTGCCGGTAGAGGCGATCGCGATCAAAAGCACACCCGATAAAATCCCCCCGACTTTGTGAATGTCGTAGTTCATTAGGTGAGGCAAGGAATGCCACCGGATCGCAAAGCCGGCCACCAGCTTTTTCCAACCAGGCCACAAAATGAGTCCAGTTAGACTCAGCAGCAGCAACAGCAATCCGCAGATACCAACAACCGTCTCGCCGGCTTTGCCTCCCAGAAGGCTGATGTGGAGCTCATAAATGAAACTCATTAAAGTCCGACCCCACTCCTGAGAGCCGAGAACAGATCCCGTGTAAGGATCGAGATAGATGAAGGTACGCCCGCCGTTATTTAACAGCATCTGCACTATATACACGCTATTTAAGGTGCGAGGCAGCTCCATGAAATTAAGCTGCCAATCGGGATAAGCTGAGCGGACTGTATCAACTACAAACTGTACAGATACTCGATCGCCCTGTGGGACAACTTGGAACATTTGGGGATTGAGGAAAGCGTTGATTTCTTTCCAAAAGATTAGCGAACTGCCAGTTAAGCAGACGATGGCTAGCAGTATTCCCACCGTCACACCTATATAGCGGTGCAAAACTAATGCGATCTGGCGCACTTTCATTTGTTTCACCAATTGATAACGTAGCGGACATTAAGGCTTCTGGCTCTAGCGGCAAACCTCTCGGAATTATTAAAACCGCCGGCACGTTGAATCCTGACTGGGAAATATTGACTGTCCAACAAGTTCTCAATACCAATGTTTAGCGTTCCCGGCCCAATCTCGATGCTGCTAATGTAATCCACCACCAGATAGTTGTCTATATCTGCGAGGTCAACTTTTTTATCAAAAGCCCGATCGCGATCGCCGATATATACTAATTGCAATCGGTTGCGCCATCCCGGGGTAGTTTGGTGTTGAATATAACTCGTCAGCTTCAGCGGTGAGATAATGCTGCTATTGAGAGGCAAATAATCTCCATCTTGGTTAACATCATCTTCACCTTCTTGCCAAGTTGCAGTTCCGCCGAGTTGCCATCCCCCTCCCGGCCGCCAGTCAAGAGTTCCCTCAACACCGTATATCCGTTGCGGCGCGCGGTTAATTCCGATTGGAAAACCGCGATTGTCTAAGAGGAAACTTTCACCCAATTTGGAGGTATTGTAAAAACCCGAAATAGACGCTTGCACTTGCTGCCAGTTGCCACGAACCCCGATTTCGTAGTTGTCAACTCTTACCGCTTCTAACTGTTTAAAATCGCCCTCAATTGAAAATCCGGCTGGCGGACGGCGCAGGAGATTGCCAAAATCTGGTATGCTAAAACCTTGGGCAAAGTTACCAAACACATTAAATGTGTCTGTGATTTTATAGACAGCACCGACATTAAAGACGGTGCTGTTAAAGTCCAAATCTCCGCCTTCAATATCTGCATTGGCTGGGAAGGTAGTGTAGTCGTCAACACTGAAGCCGATGCGCTGGTGGCGCAATCCACCGCTGACTAAAAAGTTATCGCTAATCTCCCATTGCAACTGAGCAAACAAACCTAGCTGGCTAAGGTCATAACGCGGAACCTCGACGCGTTCGTCAATTTTACGGTAAACTCGACCGCCGCTTTCATCGTAAGCCACAGGATCGAAAATATCTTGCACAATGGTGTTGTATTCGTTGTTGTAATCAACTCCCCACAGTAAATTAGCTGCTGTAAATACAGGAGTCTCAATCTGCAAGCGACCGCCCCAATTTTGATGTTCTACCTGTCCAAAAGCAATATTTTGGAAAAAAGCATCTCGAAAATCGGTAGGAAAAAAGTTTAGAGAGTTGGATCGATAGTAAGCTTGAGCCTGAAGCTGGCTGCCAAAAATCCGATCGTTAGTGTAGGTCAAGTTAAAGAGAGTATTTATATCTCTTGGGGGGTTAGAGTCAATAATTTCCAGTTCTCCTACTCTCAAAGCGCGGGCTTTTTCTGTTCCGGCCGGGCGGGTATTGACGCTTAAATCGTTAATATACTCGTTATCGACTTGGGTAGAACGGTAGTGATTGAATGTTAGTTGCAAGCGCTGTTGAGAATCTAGGTTTACTCCTGCCTTAGCTAATACATTGAAGGTAGCGCTTTGATCTAAGGGGCGATTGTTAAAAATGCGATCGCCTTCAGCATCATAAAAAGTGCCGGTGCTTTCTCGCGAGAAGGAAAAGGCGTAGTTGTAAGCGCCCTCTGTACCGGATAGGGAATGCGCGATGTAGTTGCCAAAACTGCCGCTTTCTAGGAAGCGTCGGTTGCCGGCTGCTGCTGTCAGACCTACTTCTGACCGTTGAGACAGCCTAGTTTCGCTTGGCCGACGCGTAATAATGTTGATCGTCCCGCCTGTGGCTTGACTTCCGTAGATCGCATTGGGGCCGCGAACCACCTCAATTCGCTCGATCGCATCGGGAGCAATGGTTTGCAGCGCACGACCTTGAGTATTTGGGCTTATGGGTACGCCGTCAACTAAGAAAGAAATATTGCGACCGCGCAAGTTTTGCCCTCCTTGAGATCGAGATTGAGTCGCAGCTCCTAAGCCTGGAACCTCCCGACCGATAATATCTTGCAAGTTCCGCGACAAGGAAGTTTGTTGCTCGAGCTCCGAACGGGTAATTACTGTCACCGATCGCGGTATATTTTGTATAACTTCTGCGGTGCGCGTGGCGGTAACGACGATTTCAATTGGGTCAAAATTTCCAGGAGTTACGCTGAGAACTAAACCCCGATCGCTTTTTATTACTTGTGCGGGTGGTGCTGCATTCTGTCCGGTGACGGTGACTCGGATCCGCGAACCTTCAAGCTGAGTTACTGTCACCTCAGCAATTCCTCGATCGGGATTTTGAACGCGAAATTCCTCACCCGACGGTAAAGCTAGTTGAGCATTTTCGATGTCGGCGATCGCGCTGTTGCCTTCTGTTCTGGTAATAGCTTGCAGTAATTGACCCGCTTCTGTTTCTAAGATGACTTCCAAACCACCCCCAGTAGGGTTAAGCTTTACACCTGTTACTTGTACGACTGATTGAGAGATTCGCACAGCATCAGAAACAATAAAACTTGACGGCGATTGCTGAAGTAATCCCTCAACACTGGTGCTAGGACGATCGATGTCGTTGAGTTTTGGTATGTCTGTTATTGGTTCAATATCAGGATTAGGAGAAGCGCGATTACTATTAGATATCTCCAATAAACCTTGTGAACGAGGCATCCTGCCTGCTTTTGAGGAGATTTTTTGGATATTTCTCTTGTATTCTGAAGCCACAGTCAAGTCAGAATTGAGTTTTTGGACTTGATTTTCTACAGATACCTTGACTTCTAATTCCTCGCTTTGGGATGAGGGCTTTTCTGCAATCAATTTTTGGGACGGGATGACAGAAGGGCTCGCCCACCATTGAGTGCGATCGTTCTCTTTTGAGGGATTTTCTGAACTCGGATCGGGGGCAATCGCGGGTGCAGGTTCAGCAGAGTCGGAGTTAGCGCCCTCAGAGAAACTCCTTGACCCTACTGCTGCTACTGGCATGATACCAACGCTCAGCAGTGCTACACATAAAAAAGGTACACGCAGTTTCATTTTCATTCACACCCCACATTTAAAAACTTGAGCTGATACACCATCTGTAAGAGTGAATGCACCGATAGAACAGCACTCCCGACTCCTACTCTGCTGAAAATCTACCTCAGCAAACACGAAAACTAAGCCTGTCAGTAACAGGCGCAGCTATCTGTGGTCGCAGTTTGAATCAAGTTTTTTGACACGAGCGACGAGACACTTGGCTCGCGGTCAACAACCCAGTGATTTATTACTAATTATTTTAAGTAGCCTCATCAAAATAAAATAAGGCTGCTGCTAATATCAAGCAATAAGTCAAATTTACTTAGTGCTAATTTTTATCATGTTTTATCAAGCTGCACGCTGGTTTATGCTGGCGATTTTGGGGGCACTGCCGTCTGCGTGAGTCACTCCAAGCTGCGAATACCCTAAAATTGGTCGATTGACTGCATCGTTCCGCTTTGGGTACTGTCAGGCCACTTATGACTATTGAGGGATTACTTCAAAAATAATTATCCATTACTATTTGCAAAATCAATATTTTAGACTTACAGTTTAAAAGCTAATCAAGAAATAATATTAATAAGTTCTAGCAGTAGCTAAAGAATAACCTTTTGAGAGAAGATCGCGGTCATCAGCTTGGTGCAAAACTCAAGGTTTTCGGGTTGCAATGAGTGCAAAAAGTAGAATGGCTCAACTTTTCAAGGACTTTCGAGAAATCTCTAGAAACAGTTCGATAGGTGTAGATTTGTTGCGCTACAGGTGTCTGCACCAGCCTGACCAACTAGCTTTTACCTTTCTCAAAGACGGAGAAACAGAAAGCGATCGCCTGACTTACAGCGAATTAGATGTCGCAGCCGAGCGATCGCAGCTCAACTTCAGGCTTTAGGTGCTAGCGGCAAACGCGCCTTATTGCTTTATCCGCCAGAACTAGACTATATTGCGGCTTTTTTCGGATGCTTGTACGCTGGGGCGATCGCAGTCCCAGATTACCCGCCCCGCAATCAACGCCACGCAGCCCGACTTCAAACGGCCGTATCAGTTGCAACCGATTCCCAAGCCGCGATCGGCCTCACCACAACAGCGATTTTGCCCCAAGTGCAATCCTTGCTGGCAGACAAAATCGGAGCTATACATTGGCTCACTACCGATACAATCCCCCCCGGAATCGAAGACACTTGGCAAAAACCCTCAATTCACGCCGAAACCTTAGCATTTCTGCTTTGATGATGCGAATTTGAGAATTATCTTGAACTTTTTTCGGCTGGTTATACAGATTTTCTGCGTGAGTAATTAGTCCTATAAGTTGGTCATAGTCTAGACTCAATAGCCGAGTAGTTTCTGAGGGATGTCTTTATATGTGTTCGCGAAGTTGACTCATTTTTTTTACATAAAGCTCCATTATAATATATGTGCAATTCAACGATAGTTTGTTTTTTGGAGATGTCTAATAGTTAAATGAAACGGTTGGTTTGTTTGGGAGTGCGTAAGTCCTCAATAATTCCTCATTAGCGATTAAGTAGAGCGACACAAAAAAACTTGACAATGTAACAAAATGTAAACGAATCACAACCTCTGGGATTGCTTCATCTCACTGGCAATGACATACTTATGTTTTCGCAGTTCGTCTACTTCGCGATCGGGATGAAGTCACTTTTTCTCCGACTCATATCATTTGAGATTTATTTGAAATTTGAGATGGGAAATAGCTTATTATGTAGGACTTTGCAGCTTGTGTAGAGTTGCATTCATTTTTTGAACTGCTATCACTAACGGCGTTACACCCTGCTAGCAACGCAGCAATCTCAAAACGCTCCCTTCTATCCATTTTTATTTTCCCGAGGTGCTAAATCACCTGTGGCTGAGATAAACTGATTTGGAAGTAGATCGCGCGTTTTGCAAGTTGCCTCTGTGTAACCGAGACACTGCTACTGCAACCTGTCATCAGCCCCAGCAAAATAGGTGCCAAATTTAACTCTACAGTCTCCAATTTCCATTAACAGCGCGTCTACAATCTAAAATCAAAAGTGAGCAGCAAGGACAAACCGATGGCGAACTCAACTCTTGGCCTAGAACATCAACTTTACGATTATCTGTTATCTATTTCTCTGCGGGAGCCAGATATTCTCGCTTCACTACGGGAAGAAACTGCTAAACATCCTATGGGGATGATGCAGATTGCTCCCGAACAAGGTCAGTTTATGGAGCTCATAGTGCAGCTTATGGGAGCGACCAAAACCTTAGAAATAGGGGTTTTTACTGGTTATAGCTCGCTGTGCGTAGCTTTAGCGCTGCCTCCTAACGGTCAAATTATTGCCTGCGATGTCAGCGAGGAATATACTGCGATCGCACGACGCTATTGGGAAGCTGCGGGCGTTGCTAATAAGATTTCTTTGCAGTTGGGCCCAGCTATAAATACTCTGGACAAGCTAATAGCCGAGGGACAAGCAGGAACCTTTGATTTTGCTTTCATCGACGCCGATAAAGAAAATTATGAGGCTTATTTTGAGCGATCGCTCCAACTTGTACGCAATGGGGGTTTAATTGTAATTGACAATGTTCTGTGGTCTGGACGAGTTGCTGACCCTCAAGTACAAGACGAAAGTACCACCGCCATTCGTACTTTTAACGACAAATTGCGTAACGATCCCAGAGTTACTCTCAGTGTCGTCCCCATTGCTGACGGACTGACTTTGGCATTGAAACGTCGCTGGGCTACTCTGATGGAACCTGAACAGCATCATTAAAGAGGTGTTTGCGGTTTGCGGTTCATTTTAAAATTGCCACAAACTGCTAATTATTCAAGAATATACAAGTCAGTTTTATATATAGAGTAATGTGCGCGTGCCGCACCCTATAAACTCAAAAGTATAGAGTAAGGTGCGGATGGCGCACCCTACAGAATGATGTATTTTTTAGTTAATCAGAGGCGCAAATGCTGGGTTCAAATTTGCAGGTAAAATTACCGATTCACGAAACTTTTCAGTGTACTGTTCAAGGCGAAGGTTACTGGACGGGGACTTTAGTTGATTTTATCAGATTGGCCGGTTGCCCTGTGCGGTGTCCTTGGTGCGACACGGGTTACGAAAATGGGGGCAAAGGTTTGCCCTCTGTGCCGCAGTCGATCGCACAATTGCTCGCTCAATTGCAGTCTCCGAGGGTTGTCATTACTGGCGGTGAACCTTTCATTCACCAGAATTTGCCGGAGTTAGTTGAAGCTTTGTTAGAAGCTGACAAGCAGGTGAGTATTGAAACTTCGGGTGCTTGCTGGCAGGATGTTTCGCCACTGGCTTGGATTACTCTTTCTCCGAAGGAACACGTCAATCCTAAATATCCGGTGCAAGAGCTTTTCTGGAGTAGAGCAAATGAAATTAAGTTAGTGATTAGCACTGGCGAAGAAGTTGAATTTTATCACAAGCATTGGGAAAAAAATGTGAATATTCCGGTTTTCTTGCAACCAGAATGGAACTCAAAAAAATCCGCCATTCCCATTATTTTGGAATTGCTGAAACAAAATCCTAGTTACAGGCTATCTTTGCAAACTCACAAGTTTATTGGCGTGCAATAGTTTGATGATTTAGCCAGAGCTATTCGTCAGGTGGGCGGTGCAAAATGGGGAGTGCATCGCCCTACAATTTGTGGAAATATGTGCTATAATTCAAGCAGCAATTTATGATAATTTGAACGTAAGGGAAACAACTACCAAAACCCCAATGGGAAAAGTAATCGCAACCGTAGTAATTACGAATCGGCTGGATGAAGCTAAAGCCGAAGATGGTCTGATTCCAATCGAGCAAGTGAGGTCTGTTACTCTAGAAAATGTTGTGGTGGATACGGGGGCGACAACTTTGTTTTTGCCTAAAGATGTCATCGCCAGACCGGGTTTGAAAATCCTCAAGCAAGTAGTTGTGGAAACAGCCACGGGCATTAGTGAGGCGAGGATTTTTCGGGATGCTTCGATTTCGCTGTGCGGGCGCGAAGGGACTTTTGAGTGTTTGGAATTGTCCGAGGGGAAAACGCCACTTTTAGGCGTGATTCCGATGGAAGCGCTGGGAATTGAAGTGGATTTGAAACATCAAAGTTTGAAGGTTTTGCCCGACGGGCCGACGGAAACTTATTTGACAATTCTTGGATATTCTTGAGTTTGGATGCCAGCTATTCGATCGGCAGCGCTAAGATGGTTAAGCACTGTTTTGCACTACTCTCATGTCCCAACGCGCCAAAACCTCAAACAGCCAGCCAAGTGCATCCCGCAACGGGCATAATGTGACGAATTCTCACTCTAACAACCAAAATACGATTCGGGTTCGCGGTGCGAGACAGCACAACCTGAAAAATATCGATCTGGAACTGCCGCGCGATCGACTGATCGTTTTTACTGGCGTCTCGGGTTCTGGTAAGTCTTCCCTCGCTTTCGATACAATTTTTGCCGAGGGACAGCGCCGCTACGTGGAGTCTCTCAGCGCTTACGCGCGCCAGTTTTTGGGACAGTTGGACAAACCGGATGTGGACGCGATTGAAGGCTTGAGTCCGGCTATTTCGATCGACCAAAAGTCAACTTCTCACAACCCGCGATCGACTGTTGGCACTGTTACAGAAATTTACGATTATCTCAGATTGCTCTACGGCAGAGCCGGCGAACCGCACTGTCCGATTTGCGATCGCTGCATTGCGCCGCAGACAATTGATGAAATGTGCGATCGAGTCATGGCACTTCCCGACGGCACTCGCTTTCACCTTCTGGCACCAGTTGTGCGCGGAAAAAAAGGCACTCACCGCAAATTATTGTCGAGTTTAGCTGCGGAAGGATTTATTCGCGTCAAAGTTAACGGAGAAATTTTAGAACTTTCGGAAAATATCGAATTAGATAAAAATCATACGCACAATATCGAGATAGTTGTCGATCGGTTAATTAAAAAACCCGGTTTAGAAGAACGTTTAGTTGATTCTCTGGCAACTTGTTTGCGCCATTCTGAGGGGATTGCGATTATTGAAGAGTTACCGACTGAAGAAAATTCCCAGCCACAGGGGCCGATCGTATTTTCCGAAAACTTTGCTTGTCCCGAACACGGCGCGGTAATGGAGGAACTTTCCCCCCGGTTATTTTCGTTTAATTCGCCCTACGGCGCGTGTCCGAACTGCCACGGTTTGGGGAGTTTGCGGACTTTTGCGCCGGAGTTGGTAGTTCCCGACGAAAAAGCGCCTCTTTATTGTGCGATCGCGCCTTGGTCAGACAAAGACAATTCCTATTATCTCTCTTTGCTGTGCAGTATTGCTGATACTTGCGGGTTTGATATCGACACTCCTTGGTATCGATTAAAGCCCGAACACCAGCGCGTGATTTTGTACGGCAATGAGCAAAAGCGCACCGCAGAAGGTAAAAAGCGCGAGGGCAGCACTGATTTGAGGAGAGATTTTAATGGCGTGATTGCCATGTTGCAGCGCCAGTACGACGATACTGGTTCTGATTTGATCAAGCAGAAGTTGGAACAGTATCGGGTCGATCGCTCTTGCGAGGTTTGTCACGGCAAGCGCTTGAAAACCGAGGCGCTTTCGGTGCGGTTGGGACAGTACGGAATTGTGGATTTAACCAGTATTTCGATTCGGGAATGCCGCGAACGAGTAAATAATTTGGGATTGAGCGATCGGCAATTCCAAATATCCGATTTAGCCCTGAGAGAAATCAAAGCAAGGCTGCAATTTTTGCTCGATGTCGGGTTAGATTACCTGACTTTAGACCGCGCAGCAATGACGCTTTCTGGCGGAGAAGCCCAGCGAATTCGGCTAGCGACTCAAATCGGTTCGGGTTTGACGGGTGTTCTCTACGTTTTGGACGAACCCAGCATCGGACTCCACCAAAGAGACAACTTTCGCCTGCTGCAAACCTTAACAAAATTGCGCGATTTAGGCAATACTTTGATTGTGGTAGAACACGATGAAGAAACCATGCGAGCGGCCGACCACATTGTGGATATCGGGCCCGGCGCCGGCGTTCACGGTGGCAAAATTATCTCGCAAGGAAGTTTAGCAGACTTGCTGGCGGCCGAGGAATCTTTGACCGGGGCTTATTTGTCGGGAAAGCGAGTAATTGAAACCCCTAGTGAAAGGAGAAAAGGCAACGGCAAAGCTCTCTCAATCATAAATGCGACGCGCAACAATTTAAAAAATATCGATGTGGAAATTCCCCTGGGAAAACTCGTCTGCGTGACGGGGGTTTCCGGTTCGGGAAAATCCACTTTAATCAATGAATTGCTGTACCCGTCACTGCAACATTATATCACCAAAAAAGTGCCTTTACCACCCGATATGGACGCCCTCAAGACGAAGGGCGAACGCTCTCTAGAGGATGTGGTTGATAAGGTAATTGTCATCGATCAATCTCCTATCGGCCGCACTCCGCGCTCTAATCCCGCTACTTACACGGGAGTCTTTGATGTGATTCGGGATTTGTTTGCCGAAAGCATTGAAGCGAAGGCAAGAGGTTACAAAGCGGGGCAGTTTTCTTTTAACGTGAAAGGGGGAAGGTGCGAAGCTTGCGGCGGCCAAGGCGTGAACGTGATTTCGATGAATTTTTTGCCCGATGTTTACGTGCAGTGTGAGGTTTGCAAGGGTGCACGGTACAACCGGGAAACGCTGCAAGTTAAGTACAAAGGCAAGTCGATTTCTGATGTTTTGAACATGACCGTGGAGGAATCTTTGGAGATGTTTAAAAATATTCCCAGGGCGGGCGCCAGACTGCAAACTTTGGTAGATGTCGGTTTGGGTTACATTCAGTTGGGACAGCCGGCGCCGACGCTTTCTGGGGGAGAAGCGCAGCGGGTAAAATTGGCAACGGAACTGTCGCGCCGCGCTACTGGGAAGACGCTTTATTTAATCGATGAACCGACGACTGGTTTGTCGTTTTATGATGTTCATCATTTGTTAAATGTGCTGCAAAGATTGGTGGATAAGGGTAATTCTATTTTGGTAATCGAACACAATTTAGATGTGATTCGGTGCTGCGATTGGGCGATCGATTTGGGGCCTGAAGGGGGAGATAAGGGCGGCGAAATTATTGTGGCGGGGACGCCGGAGGATGTGGCGGCTAATTCTCGGTCTTACACTGGAAAATATTTGCAAGCGGTTTTGCAGCAGCATCCTTTGGGGGAGGCTGTAGCTGTTAGCTAATATTAAATTTGGTAGGACTTACGCACAGGGATCTAGAAACCGGGTTTTTTCCGAAAATACGCATTGTAGCCGACATAAAAGGTAAAAAACCCGCTTTTTCGACATAAATAGTGATGATGAATGAAGGTTTACTTTGGGATTACATCCAGAAAAGGAACAAGGGCATTCGGTTGGACGAGTGGTTATGGGGGTTCGCCAACTTCGGGAAACCAACGCAAGTGCGAGTCGCGTTGGCCGCGAGTTGGGCATCGTTGCCGATATGGGAGTCCTACTCGGAGAAATGGGACGAGAACCACGCGGTATTCGGCTCACTGACGCTGCATGAATTGCTCGTTGTCATTGAAACGGAGCTTACATGACCCAGTAGCTTTAGTAGCGCGATATACGGAGCATTTGGCTCGGCACAGGACGTAGAAGAGAAGGCCTATTTCAATGCTAATGAAGGCAGTGGCACCTACGCGATCAACTACAGCAGTTACACGCTCTCTATGCAGCAAGTGCGGTTGTGTGGACGGGCAAGGCAGCTTTATGGACTCCTCCGAACGAACTTGCGTTTGACGTTTGTTCGGACGCTGCTGAATTGTCGGCTCGACGAGCTGCAGGACCAGACTATGAGGTGTTTGAGGCGGTTTGGTACGCAAAGCGGGCCTTGCAAGCAACTGATGCGGACATGATTGAGTGTATTGTCTCCTCACTTGAAGGTGTCATAAGGACGTAACAATTAAAATATAAAAATGAGTAAGCATATCAACTTCTTGGGATATACCTTGTGGGTCTTAGATGATAGGAAGCAACCTCCTGATGAAGCAGTATCTTTAAGCCGCTGTTTTTACAGCCCTGGGGTCTTAGCTGCTTACTGTCTTGTCAGCAACTTTTCTGTGGGAATATTTTTGTACAGTATAAATTTATCTCGTCGAGGCTATGTGTGGCGAGGTCGATTATTAGCTATCTTGTCAGCCTCATTCCTGATTTGTCTAGCTTTTCGAGATTTTTTTGCTGACAACTTCTTTGAATATCGTTCAAGACTACTCATCAATGCGTTGGTTGCGATAGCACTTTATGGAAGTGAGAAATCCCACTTCGATCGAGCAATGCGAAATGGTGGTAAGCCAGCTAGATGGTGGATGCCATCGATCTGGATTGCTATCATTGTAGTAATACAGTGGTTACTAAGTTTTGTGATACAGATATCGAAACCAGCATCTTAGGCTACCTCACTGCTCAACCGAGCAGGAATATTGTCCTAAATTTAGAGAGTATTGAAGAGTTGCTTCAGATTTGAACCCGCAAAAACTCTCATCTAACGTTATGAAATCAGACTAATTATTTACAATGCAACTCGTGAGGCGATCGACCAAGGGATAGACTAAACGAATACCGCAAAATTGTTTGTGACTTTCTCGAAGACTTTTCTACAAATGACGCAAATGCTCAGTTAATCTTCGAGATCGCCCGCGATAGATATCTCGTGATGCACAACCAATGGCGCGACGAATATCGCATCTATGGGTGTGCCATGCAGCTCGATATCATCGAAAATCAAATCTGGATTCAACACAACAGTACCGAAATCTACATCGATCGAGAACTGATTCAACGTGGCGTGTCTCCTCAAGATATCATTCTTGGGTTTCGCTCCCCCAGCATCCGAAAACTCCTTGCCGCCAACTCTTGCTAGAGACAAAGGTGGGGAACAGTTATACCAATTTTACATGAAGTTGCATAGAATAAAGATAATGTTGAGAGGTGATGAGTTATGGCACGTCAACTGAT